>CANRHJ010000014.1 GCA_947630355.1 Candidatus Gastranaerophilales bacterium
TCAACAGCCTTCCCCGTTACAAATAATACAGCTTCTATTCTTGATTTTAAATCCATATTACCGCCTATGCCGTTTCCGATTGCGCTTCCGTTTTCGGCGCACCTTTTACCACATATAAATCCGAATAAAATTTCTCCTGCCTGATTTCAAAATCACTCTCTTCCGTTAAAAATAATAACGAAATATATGCTGTGACTTCATCTAAACCAAGTAACGTTAATGTCTTTAATTCTACTTTCTCTTCTTTTTTAAAGATATTTTCAAGATTTTCATATAATATCTTCATACCGCTTTCAATATATTCTTCCTGTGCAAGATTTATTATATCGTCGGTTGAAAGATTTTTATAACTGCGCACACGACGTTTTGCTCTATCTAATGAATTCTTTAATTTCTGCTTACGATCAAGTTCTTCATAAAACTCTAATTGCCTTATTAAATCCTTCAATGTTACTATTCTGTTTCGGTTGAGCTTTACACTCGTACGTCTTTGTATAATATCATTTATAGGTATTACATTATCGGGAAAATCTTGATAATACATATCTTCATCAGGTGATATATCATCATACTCCGACTGCTCATCAGATTCAGAATGAACCTCAAATTCAGAAGCATCTAGCCCTACCAATACATTCGATTTTAACTTTAATAATACCGCAAGAAAAAATAATGCTCTGGAACTTGTTCTTAAATTATTGGATTTATTTTCAGCCAGATGCAGCATATATTTATTTGCTATATCAGCAATATCTATATTCCAAGGATCTATTTTCCCTTGTTTCGCCATTTGCACAAGTATTTCTATACCGTCTGTTTCTTCCTGAGGACTGTCTGATATAATATCAGGGCTTAATTCCAAATCATTTTGAACAGATTCCGGCGTACTTTGTATATAAAAATTATTTACATCCTTTGGATTTAACATTTATCAGTCCCTGTATTTTCTTCCGGATACACATGTTTTACCATGTTCTTTTTGAGTTACACCTATTGTACTATTTGATGATTTTACCATAGATTGCTTATGACTAACTACTATAAATTGCGTATTTTTTGACTGCTCTCTTATCATATCCGCAACTTTTACAACATTTATTTCATCAAGACTTGCATCTACCTCATCCAAAGCATAAAACGGTGCAGGCATATATTTCTGTATCGCAAATACAAGAGCTAATGCAGTTAACGATTTTTCCCCTCCGGACATCGCTCCAAGCTTCTGTTTCTTTTTGTCTCTATGCTGAGCCTCTATCGTTAAACCGCCTTCAAACGGATTTTCCGGATTTTCCAGTACTAATTGACCTTCCCCTTCGGATAACTGCGTAAATATCTCTTTAAAATTATCATTTATATTATTGTATGTTTTTAAAAATGTCTCTTTTTTAACCTGCTCATATCCGGTCATTTTACTTAAAATTTCTTTGCGCTCGTTTGTTAATGTTTCTATCTGTTCCTTCTTCTCTTCCTGTTTTTTCCTTACCTCGTCATAGGCATCTATTGCCAGCATATTTACCGGTTCCATCTCTTCCATACGTTTTTGCAAACGCTGAATTTTCTCGGTTATCTCCTCCGTTGATATCTCGGTCGGCGTTAATGTACTTATATCTATGTTATTGGCCTTTAATTCGTTCCTTACTTCCTCAAGACGGGGTTCTAATTCACGTCTTCTCGCCTTATACGACTCTGCCTGCTCCGATAACTTTTCTATATCATTTGTAATTTTATTTTTCTTTGTCTCAGCTCCCAACATCTCTTCCTGTACAAGATCCCGCTGCTTCTGAAGCTCTATTAACTTCTCTCCGAGTGTCTTTATCTTATCTTCCAGCTCTTTTGCTCTCTCTTCTATTTCTTTTATCTCTTGTGCAAATCTTACTTTGTCTTCCTGAGCCGTCTCATTATCTTTTAACAGTTTCTGTATCTGATCTTCACGATTCTTTATTATATCTTCGTTAAAGTTTATATCCCGCTTTATGTCATTTATCTCGGTGTTATATTTTATTATCTTATTTTGATATTCTTTTATCTTATTTTCGATGGCTGAAGTCATTTCTTTCAGTTTTTTTAATTCACCTTCCGTCATCTTACTTTCTATTTCGGCTATTTTATCCTGAAGTACTGCCGTCTGTGTATTCAGATTAACCAATTTTTCTTCGTATTTTTCCAGCTTCTTTTCCGTATTTTGAATTTTAGGTTCATTCTCTTTTATAATTTTATTATTTTCTTCAATTTTTTGTTCATTATTCTTGGAATTATTATTCAAATTATTAAGCTCCAATTTGGCACTGTTTAGAGCTGTCATAGTATTTGAATAATTATTTCTGATTTGTTCACGCCTGCTTTCAAGGTCCTCTCTTGTTTTTTCAAGTGCCGCATATTGCTTTTGTAATTGTGCAAATCGCTCTTTGTATTTATTTAATTCATCGTCCTGATTTTGACTGAATTTTAAACCCGAAGATTGTCTGTCTCCTCCGGTTATTGCCCCTGATTTCTCAAACAAACTTCCGTCTAACGTAACTAAACGATATTTCCCTATTAACCTCTTTGCACTGTCATAATCTTCCACTATCAGTGTTTCACCAAGTGCATAATAAAAAACATCCAAATATTTATTATCAAAATCCACAAGGTTTATCGCATAATCCACAACGCCTTTTTCTTTAGGCATTCTTAAACTTCCCGGCGCCCGCTTCATACGGGTTAACGGCAGAAATGTAGCAGTTCCGGCTCTGGATGATTTTAAATAGTCTATACAATGTCTCGCTACATCTTCATCATCAACTACTATATTCTTCATTCTTCCGCCCATAGCTACCTCAAGAGCCGTAGAATATTCTCTTTCCACACTGCCCAATTGCAATAGCGGAGCATGAACTCCCCTTATCTTGGCTTTTATTATGCTGTCTATCCCTCTCCCTAAAGTAATTTCCTCGTTTGCACTCTTTTGCGCTTCTAAAGTTATTAATTTCCTCTGTGCCGTCTGAACATCATACATTAAATCCGATAATTCATTCTTATTCTTATCTAAATTGTATATTATATTCTCTTGAGCAAGTTTACAAGAGTCCATTTCTTTGCTCAATTCTTCAACCTGCATGGTCAGTTTATCTTTATTTTCCTTATAATTTGTCTTAAAAGAAACTAACTCACTTAATGACTTCTTAGCATTCTCCACTTCTTTTTTATAAGAAGCCAATTCCGTTTCCAAAGGTAAACTTTCGTTACGTATGTTCCATTCTTCTTCTTTTAATGTTTCAAGTTCCTTCTTTAAGTTATTTCTTTCCTCTATTTGTTTATCGGCATTCTTATTCAGCCCGGATACTTCCTCTAATATCTTTGATAATTCCGCTTCCTGAATTTTTATATTCTCTTCGGTTTTTTCTATCTCTTTTTTATTCTCTTCTATCTTCTCATTTAGTTTTTCAATTTTTTCTTTATTATTTTCTATCCCGTTTTTAGAATTTTCTATTGTCTTTAAATTGTCATGAATATTCTTTTCTACGGAGCTTATTGCCAATTCTTTTCTGGCTATTTGTCCTTTTAATTCTTCCAGCTGTTTTTTTGTTTCAATTTGTTCAGCTTCTCCGTTATTTTTCACAAGCTCGGATATCTGTGAATATCTTTTCTTTATCTCAATCAGAGAGTCTTCCAGTTTTTTTAATTCTTCTTCCGCTGTTTTTTTATTCTTATTTGCATCCAATATGTTTTGATGAGCAAGTTCTATATTTCTTTTTAAATCAAAATATTTTACACCCGTAATTTGACTTTCCAACTGCGTTTTTTCATTTTTCAATTTCTGATACTTTAATGCTGTTTCTTTCTCTCCTGCAAGCCTTTGTATCATTTCATCAATTTGAGTCAGAATTAAATTAGCATCATCTACCCTTTTTTCGACAGTCAAAAGTTCTTCTTCGGCTTTTGCTATCCTCCTGTTAAAATCGGCAACGCCTGCTATTTCATCAATTATTTCACGTCTTTCTTTTGCTGAACAGTTTGTTATACTCAATACGTCATTCTGCATCATTACATTGTAACTGTTTGGTGTTACTCTGTATTTTTCAAGTTTAGAATGAATATCAGTGAGTGTTGAAGCCTTATCGTTCAAATAATATGTACTGATGTAGCCTTGCGATGACTTTTTTAACCGTCTTGCCACGCTTATTTGCTCTTCTTCATTGTTATCAGGGGCAAATACTACTTTTACATAAGCTTCATTTTTCTTTGTATGTGTTGATATGAACTCTGAAACTTGTTCCATTCTCAAATTTCTTGCACTCGCAAACCCGAGTGCAAATAATATGGAATCTATGATATTACTTTTTCCCGAACCGTTCGGACCCGCAACTGTCGTAAATCCTTTTAAAAACGGGATTGTAATATCACTTGCAAATGATTTAAAATTGTCAATTTCAAGTTCTTTTATATACAATTTCGATAATACCCATGCCTGGACAACTTTAATTACACAACAAATAAACTTAATAGTCAAAAACTTTACATAGATTAAAACATTTGTAAAGTAATTTCCTTTTATATGAAAAAAGATATATACTGTTATTAAATCTTGGAGCGGCAGATTTAAAATGCAGTTCGAAAATTTCGCCGGCATACGGATTACGCAAAATTCCGCCGAACACAATTTTATTTCAGGGAGTTATAAGAATGACAGAGTATAATATTAAATCTTTACTGCAAAAAGCCGTAGAACTCGGTGCCTCCGACGTGCATTACATCATCGGAGAAGTGCCTTCTTTCAGAATTGACGGCAAAATTATAAAAACAAAACTCCCGCCGATAACCGATCAAGATATGAATAATGCTATTGAACTGATGGCACCCGTTTCTATGAAAGATAAAATTATTAAATCGTTTGATAGCGACTTCCCTTTTGAAATTCAAGGATTATCCAGATTTAGAGTCAATATTGCCATGTCTTTCGGCTGTCAATCAATGACAGTACGTCTTGTACCCTACGACATTCCTACTTTAAAACAACTTAACCTGCCCGCAACAGTTGAAAAATTGTCAAATTTTGACAACGGAATTGTTCTTGTTACCGGTGTCGCAGGCTCCGGAAAATCCACCACAATAGCCTCCCTTGTTGAACATATTAATAATACCCAAAACAAACATATTGTTACCATTGAAGATCCCATTGAGTATGTTTATAAAAGCAAAAAATCCATCTTTACCCAGCGCCAAATAGGTATTGATACACAAAGTTACCTTGAAGGTTTGAAATTCGCTTTAAGACAAGACCCTGATGTTATTATTATCGGAGAAATAAGAGATATGGATACCGTTCAAAGCGCTCTGCACGCTGCCGAAACAGGACACCTCGTCTTTGCTACCCTCCATACCTTTAACGCAATCCAGACAATTAACCGTATTTTAAGCTTCTTCCCGCCTAATGAAAGGGATGCCGTAAGAAGCCAATTTGCAGAAGTCTTTAGAGGCTCAATATCTCAAAAATTACTCCCGAAAATGGAAGGTAAAGGCAGATTTCCCGCTGTTGAACTTCTTATTTCCACCCCCACCATTAAAGACTTCATTTTGAAAGATAAACTTGAAGAAATATACAAACTCGTTCAAAACGGTTCTTACAACGATATGATTACTTTTAATACGTCTTTGTTTGATGCTTATAAAAAGCAAATTATCTCTAAAGAAACTGCACTTGAGCACTCGGACAACCCTAACGAACTTTTGCATTTAATTCGCGGTGTATACTCAGGCAGCAATATAATGGATTTCTAAATATATGAAAGAACAATTCACCACAAACACCATAAACCTTAAATCGTATAATATCAGTGAATCTGATAAAATAATTTTGATGTATTCCAAAGAAAAAGGGCTTATTAAAGGAATCGCAAAAGGAATAAAAAAGACAACAAGTAAACTTGGAGGCAGAATGGATTTGCTTGTTGCAAATAAAATGATGCTCAATAAAGGCAGAAACCTTGATACTATCTGCCAAGCAGAAGCTTTAAATACATTCTTCAACCTGCGAAATGATATGAATAAACTGTTTTACTCTTTATATTGTGCGGAAATTATAGCTAATTTCGGTATAGAAAATGATCCAAACAGTGAAGATATATTTAATCTGTTTTATAACTTCCTTGAAAATATGGCTGATTCAAAAACAAAAGAACAAATTATGCTTTGCGTACTGAGATTTCAACTGAAAATAATGGATATTACGGGTTATTCCATTGAACTGAAAAATTGTATCAAATGTTCTTCCGAGATAAGGGAAAGCGATGACGTATACTTCTGTGCTGAACAAGGCGGAATACTATGCAAATCCTGCGCGGAAAACGTTTCAAAAAAAATTAAAATCCATTATAAAATAAAAGAATTTTTATTCACTTTGCTTAAAGAAAATTTTAATGTTCATACACGCTATGACGAACTCGCCAACGAAAAAGTTTGTGATATCTGTATAAAACTTATGAGAAATTATATAGAATATTATTCGCCAAAAAAATTTAAAACTACGCAAATGATTGAAAGTATAAGGTAAATTATGAATATTGCACAATATATTGAACATACTCTTTTAAAACAGGATGCAACAAAAAACGATTTAATCAAATTATTTGAAGAAGCAAAAAATTACAATTTTAAAGGGGTCTGTATAAACAGTTCCAATGTTCCTTTTGCTAAACAATATCTGAAAGACAGTGATATTAAAATAGTTACCGTAGTCGGATTTCCTCTTGGTGCCTGTTTTAGTGAAGTAAAAGCTTTTGAAGCGGAAAAATCCATCAAATCGGGAGCCGATGAAATTGATATGGTTATTAATGTCCAATCTTTAAAAGATAAAAATTACGATTACACTCAAAAAGATATTGAAACCGTTAAAAAAGTCTGCGGAAATACCCCGTTGAAAGTTATTATTGAAACAGATTTATTAACAAAAGATGAAATAGTTACAGCTTGTAATATTATAGTTAAAGCAAATGCGGATTTCGCAAAAACCTCAACGGGTTTTGTAAAAAACGGTATCGGAGCTAAAGTTGAGGATGTTAAACTGATGTATGAAACACTAAAGAACACTAATGTTAAAATAAAAGCTTCAGGCGGAATTAAAACTTATCAACAGGCTGTTGATTTAATTAATGCAGGTGCTCAAAGATTAGGAACCAGTTCGGGAGTTCAAATATCTACCTATAGTCTTTGATATTCTTGAATAAATCCTTAAAATCCATTGGTACAGGTATCTCTTCCTTTATCTTATCCACGAGTTTTTCAACCTTTTCGCCTATTTTTTCTCCTGCTTCTTCCTGCGATTTTTCTGCCGCTTCGCTTTCAGCTTTTTTCTTAGCCTCTTCAAGCAGCTTTTTCGTTTCTTCTCTCATTTTTTCTTCTAACTTTTTCAGTTTTATCTTATTCATTCTGAAAATATGTTTAACCGAAAAATAAAGAATTATAATTCCTATTGCTATATATTTACATTCCGATATTGTTTTTTTTGTTTTAGCAGTTAAAATTCTGCTTTCAACTGATTCTTCTTTCTCGGAATTTCCTGTGCAAAACGTAATTGGTGAAACATTTGGATTATGATTATCTTGATTGGACTGTGAGGGAGTGCAAATTCGGATTGAATTTATTTTCATAATAAACACCTAATGCTTCTGTCTTAATACTTCATTAGCATAATTTTCAATTTTAGGAGTATCAATCTCAAATAAATGAACTCTGCCCGGGCCTAAATCTGCGGTCAATCTGTTTTCCGATACTTGAAATTCACTATTTTCACCGTAGGATTTAAATAAATTTTTTAACTTTTGATTACCGCTTAATCCGGGAATATTAATATATCCGGCCTGTCTTGAATTTACATCACGGTTTGCAACCAATAATAATGTTTTTCCGTTATAATGACGTGCAAATGCTATTATTTGATCCTGATCATTTTTTTCGGTTTCAAGAGGAATAAATGAACCTTTTGTTAAAATATCATGATATTTTTCATCGTTTCTTACCGATAATACACTTTCCATAAAATCACCGCATTCGGGATATTTACCAATCAACGGTCTTGAAAAATTGAATATATCGGGCTTGCTGTGATGTACCGTACATTTATTTGAATCGGTATCTGTTTGTGAATCTTCCTGACCTTCAAAATCATAAATATAATAATCACCCGTTTGATATCCGTCAAAGAAATACGGATTTAACATAGGTAATGTTGCCTGTAAACCGGAAACTAAATTAGTGAAAGTTACACCGCCATGATTCATTATGGATATATCATCATGTGTGCCGAATGAACCTATTAACGATTTGCCGGGAGCAAGATTTTGAGACATATTTATATTTTCTCTTACGTAATCCGTAAGTTCGGATGCCTTTGACCAATCATGAAAATTATGATATTGCCCGTATATTGAGTCAAAACCGGCTCTTAATGAATCTTCGGGCCTATCATAAGTCATATTTAATTGAGGTGATGCATCCTCATAAGTATAACTTTCCGCAAGCCAAGCAAATTCGGGGTCCTTTGAACGTGAATAATTGATTAAGCTGTCCCAAAATTCCGTCGGTTTTGTTCTGGCTACATCGCTTCTTATACCGTCTACACCTAATTCTATACACATATCAACAAAATCTTTGTGCATTTTTAACAAAGCAGGATTTAATTCACGTTTAGATTCATCTTTCCAAGGTTCAAATTGTCTTATGTCATTCCAGCCGCCTGGTGTCTTTGGCGTACCGTCTTTTTCAAATGCCATTAAATCTTTACGTTCGTTAAACAAATCATACGATGCACAGCTCGGTAAATCCAACATTACACTTATTCCGCGCTTATGGCACTCATCTATAAAATTTTTAAATTCTTCCTTTACGGTTCTGCTATCATTAGGATCATCCAATGCAGGGTCTATTTTCAAAAAGTCTTTCGGTGCATATACGGAACCTGCCGTACCCATAGCATTCATCTTGCCGGGAGGATTTACGGGCAGTACATGAAGCGTATTTATACCCAGCTTCTTAAATTCATCAAGTCTGCTTACGGCATTATTAAAATTGCCTCTGATATCACCTTCGCGCAATAATTGATTGCCTGTTTTATCCTGAGCTCCTAAATTTCTTATTATTACACCCATTATTACCGCATCATTATTCTTAAATTTCGTTCTTAAATTGTTCTTATATCCGAAAGAGGCAGAATTTGGTTTATTTATTTGCACTGCACCTATAACACCGCGATTATATAAATATTGTTCGATTAAGTTATTACCGTTATATCCTGGCTGAGTACTTATTTGCACGGGAGGATTTTCCATCCTTTGCATTGGTGGTATTATTCCGTTATTCAAATTTAAATTAATAATATTACCCATTTATTTTGCTTTCTTCTTCTGCCTGTTTTTCCGCCTTGCTTTTTCTTCCGAACGTTAAACCGATTATTAATGTTGCGGCTGTTACAGCTATCATTATACCGCCGAATATCTTCAGCCATTTGCGTGAATTAAATACCTGCTCCGCAGCTTCCGATAAAAACTCATTCATCGGTTTACCCGCAAGATTACTTCTTTCAACTCCATTCATGCTGTGTGTTGCGGTTGTTACCGTTCTTCTTGAAAGTTCGGGGGTCATATCGCTCTGCCAATTGGCAACTTTTTTCATAAATTCTGATTTATATTCTTTTAAACCGTCTAATGCCCTTTGCAGATTGCCGCCGGAAGCTGTTGTTTCCAATGCTTCTTTTACCGTTGCTTCAGAACCTCCGAATAATAATTCCATAACTATTTTATATTCATCAGCATCTAATTTAAATTTTGACGTGGTTAATTTTTCAACATAATCTGTAGGTGTTGACTCCATCAGCACTTTCTTGCAAGCATTAACTATTCTGTGAACGGACTCCGTACTTACCTTTTTACCTTTTCCTTCAAGCGCCTGTTTAACTCTATCGGTTAAAACTCCGCTTTTATCTTGTTTTATCAAATCCAATAACTGTATCAATCTGTAGAATGATGATTTAGCGCCTAATGCTCTTTCTTTTGCATAGTTATTTATTAAATTTTCCATTGTTCCGGCAGCGTTTTCGGATTTTATATTATGTGCCAGAGTTTCAAACCCGTTGTCATTTAATGCCGTCTTTGCGGATTCACATACTTGTTTTGCAGAGTTTTCCACTGCGGTGATAAATTCCTTACCTGTCTTTTGTTCATAATCACTTATGTAAGACATTAATTTTGTTAAAAGCTTGTTGTATTTTTTGCAATCACCCGCCGTCATATTCTCTATCGCCGACGTCATAACGGTTACATCACCGTTCATTAAAGCTTTTAAGTCTTTTTCATTAAGTTTTAATGATTTTATAAGTTTATTACATACTTTTGTCCATTGATTTGCTATATATGTGCCGGATTTATCTCCTACTCTGGCGTTTATGTAATTATCAATATATTTTCTGCCGTTCGATAAACTGCCTAATGACTCTCCTAAGTTTTTTATATTTTCGGATATTACACTGAGTTTCGGCTGCACAGTATCTTGATTTGCCTGTTTAAGTATTTTCTTAAAATCATTCTTCTGTTTATTGTTTAATACAATACCGTATTTCTCTTTTATTCTGTTTAATATATCATTTACGGAACCGGTCAAATCTTCTTCCGTTAATAAACTAAACTTATCAGGGAAAATCTTTGATAACTTGCTTTTGAGGACATCCAAATTCAACGGTGCTTTTGTTGCTTGCGCATCAGCCAGTTTCTTTATGCTCTTTTTTATTTCTTCCGGCATAGTTACAGAATTTGTATCGGGTAATAATTTTATTATTTGTTCTATTAAACGGTTATCAACAGTTTTGTCTGCATTGTTTGCCAAATATTTTTCCAATTCTTTTAATGTATTGATTACTTGTTTGTTTGTTTTTAAATTTCCGTTTAAAAATTCATTTAAAGCTTTTTCGGAATTTACAAGCGAAACTTGTTCAATAATTTTATTTATTGGTTTTTCTGCAACATTACAAGCTAAAGCGCTCATTACGGGATTTGCGAGACCTGCCGAAAGCATCCAAAGCGTGTTACCTTGAACCGCAGTCTTTTTAGCTCTCTGTTTTATAAATTTTTCCCTGTCGGGTATATTTTCACTAACTTTTAATTTTTTACCTATTCTGTTCAGATCCTCTTTTGAATACATATCGGTTAAATCATATTGGGGATCTTGGAATAACATTTTCTTTCTGCCTTGAGAATCGATATACTTTTGATGAATATCAACACCCGTTCTTGCTCTTAAAGGAGCTTGTATAGATATTTTAGGCCATAATGCCATTGATGCAAAGAAGGTTCCGAATCCGACAAATTCCATTGTCTTGCTCAGTTTTAACGGATTTTTGATAAATAAATATGCAGCTAAGGCCAATGAACCTGCTTTCATCGCCAAGTCATTAAGCCTGCCTAATTCATGATCATTTGCTTTTCCCTTAGATGCTTTGCCTATATTAACTATATCTTTTTTCAAATCTTTTACATATTCCGCAGGGGAGCCTATTATTCTTGAAGGAAGAAGTCTGCCTCTATCTTTTAAAGGTTTTACACTTCCTGATGTATCAATATTAAGACCTTTAGTCTGTTGGGAAGCAACAGGTTTTATTTCCGGATTATTTGTTAATATACCATTAATTAAATTCGTCATCCTAACAAACTACCTTTTCCTTATTTTTATCAATCAGTGATGTTGCTGCTTGACTTTTTGTACCCCTATCTTTATTAAAGTCAAAAAGTGTTTTAAAATTGCCTAATAAAGTTACTAAAATTGCACTGCCCAACAATACTCTTCCGGCTATTTTACACTTTTTATCGTTATTATTGACAAATGACTTGCAGCTTTCCCAGAATTTTTCTCCGAATAACTTAACAAATTTTAACGGATTTGTGACTCCGTAATCTAATTTTAGTTTGCGCGGAATAAATGATATATCTTCAAAGGGTTTTTGCATGGCAATACTAACACCTACTGCCGCCCATAAATATGATGACAAGGTGGAAAACGTTTTTGTCTGTACTATTTTCTCTCTTATTTTATGTTTTACCTTCTGATCGGCATGCTCGGCATCAGATAATCCCATTTTCTTTGCCACATCGGCAAAATATTTATTTCTGTTCTCTCCTTTATCATTGTAGAATAAATTCCAATAAGGGAAATCTACGCTCTCATAAGCTTTATGATATTCATAGGTTACCAAATTATTTTTATTGTCTTCTTCAGGCAGTTCATCAATTTTCTTTATATAAGGTACGTTTACATCTATTCCGTATCTCCATTTAAGAGGTTTTTCTATAAATTTTTTGGACAAAGTTTTTCCTATACCGTAAAATACAACACCTAGTGCCATCTTTTGTCCTAATTTCAAAGCAGAGGACATAGCTTCATTTTTATAAAACTTTGAGGCTAAATTAAATACAGCCATCATCATGGCACTGCCTGCCAAATACGGAACGGTACCCATTGTCAAAAATTCATAAAAATTAGCATTCTTACTCCCCTTTAAACCTTTCTTTGGATACTTCGTAAACGCATTCGCCAGTTTATTTGTTTGAATTTTTATCGGTAAAGTTATGGGATGTTTCTTTAATTCTTTATCTAATAACGTGTCTTTATCATATTTTTGTTGCGCTTCTTTTTTCCCAAAAGCAATAGTGTTTGGAATATTTTTGTTTATTTTACCTTGTAACCCTAATTGATAGACCATACTGCCTCACAAACATCACCGCTTCTTATAAACCCCCTGATTTTATAATATTGCCACATGTTTCAGAGTTTTTTATAAATATTTACATTTCTTAATATTGTTTAAAAATTATTTCTTCTAAACAAATTTCATGAGCTTTTTAACAAGTCGCTCGCAATTTTTCAGTTTCAACCCGGATAAACCGCCCGAAAGTTTATTCAAAATTATAAAATATCTTAAAGTTTCTTCTTGATAAAATTTCACTAAAATTATACAATGTTCTTTGTAGATAACTATTTAGTAATAAAACATTTTATTCCTATCGCAAATTATTTACAAGCGTTACCAAATTAAGGAGAAAACCAATATGTACGAAGACGAAAAGCTTATTTGCGAAGATTGCGGAAGTGAATTTGTATTTACTGCAGGCGAACAAGAATTTTACGCTCAAAGAGGACTTGTAAACAAACCAAAACGCTGTCCGGAATGCAGAAAGAGCAGAAGACAAAAAAACAGAAAAAAACTTTATGAAGTTACTTGTTCCAAATGCGGATGCCAAACAAAAGTTCCTTTTAAGCCCATTGAAGGCAAAGAAGTTTATTGTAAAGATTGTTACAAAGCTTTAAAAGAAACTGTCTAGTTTATTTTTTCATAAAAAAAAGAGATGTGTAAAGCATCTCTTTTTTTAGTATTTTTTTAAACAAAATTATGCTTTAATTATTGTATTAAGTTGTCCTCAAATTTTAAACGGCAATTTAAAAGTAAGATATCGCGGTATTGCAGCTTAAACAGAGGGTAATATCAGATTAGTTATTATCGGAGAAAATATGAAAAATTTAAATATAGGAATTATCGGATTTGGTACGGTAGGCACGGGAGTTTTTAAAGTTCTTCAATCCTTCGGCAATATTCACATTGAGAAAATTGCAGTTAAAAATATTAACAAAAAAAGAGAACTTGAAAATTTTAACAATGATTTATTAACGGATAATGCTTATGAATTGGTAAATAATCCGAATATTGACGTGATAATAGAAGTAGCAGGAGGAATTAATCCCGCTTTTGATATATTAAAAGCGGCTATTGAAAACGGAAAACATATTATTACCGCGAATAAAGAACTCCTTGCAAAGAAAGGAAACGAATTATTTGCATTTGCAAGAGAAAAGAAGGTAATAATATTGTATGAAGCGGCTGTTGGGGGTGGAATTCCCATTATAATGCCAATAAAGACAATTCTTTGTGCGAATAAAATTAAAAAAATTGCTGCCATATTAAACGGTACAACCAATTATATTTTAACCAAAATGACAGAGAAAGAATTGTCTTATGATACGGCACTCAAACAGGCTCAGGATCTCGGTTATGCCGAAACAGACCCGACAGGCGACGTGGAAGGATTTGATACTGCTTACAAATTGGCTATTTTATCCACTATTTCGTTCAATAAGAAGGTGGATATAAATAAGATTTATCGTGAAGGTATTACTAAAATTACGGCACATGATATTAAATCAGCAAAAGAGCTTGGTTACAGAATTAAGCTTATTGCTATGGGGCAACTTCTCGATAACGGTAAAATTGATGTAAGGGTTCATCCTATGCTTGTAGCAAAAAAACATTTACTTGCAAAAGTCAACAATGCAACAAATTCTGTCATGTTATCCGGATATCCCGTAGGTGATTTAATCTTTACGGGAGCAGGCGCGGGTGCAGAACCCACTGCAAGCAGCGTTATAGGAGATTTGCTTGTTTTGGCATCGGAACTTGAAAATACCGATAATCCAATTCCCCAAGCAGTATGCAATCATACCGAAACAGCAGAACAAATTGATATCGGAGATACTTACAATGATTATTATATCTCCGTTACTGCGGGCAATAGTCCGGGTGTTATAGGGATTATAGGTACAATATGCGGTAAAAACAATATTAATATTTCCACAATTATGCAAAAAGGCATCAATAATGATAATACCGCCGAAATTGTTGTTATAACGGAAACAAGCAAAGAATCCGATATACAAAATGCCTTAAAAGAAATGCTGGCATCAGAGAGCATTAAAAACATAAACAACCTGTTAAGAGTTATGAATTAGGAGAAATTTTTATGGAAACAAATCATTATAAAGGAATTATAAACAGATACAGAGAATATCTTCCCGTAACGGATGAAACACCGATAATCACACTAAATGAAGGGAATACACCGTTAATAAAAGCCGATAATTTGGCAAAAAGAATAGGTTTAAAAGGTAATATATATTTAAAATATGAAGGTGCAAACCCTACGGGAAGTTTTAAGGACAGAGGCATGACAATGGCAGTTACAAAAGCTGTTGAAGCCGGTTCTAAAGCAATAATATGTGCATCGACAGGAAATACCAGTGCGGCAGCTGCCGCCTACGGCGCAAAAGCGGGAATTAAAGTCTTCGTATTAATTCCTGACGGCTATATTGCACTCGGAAAACTTTCTCAGGCGATGATGTACGGAGCTGAAATTATTGCTATTAAAGGTAATTTCGATGAAGCGCTTGAAATGGTTATTGAAATTTCGAAAAATTCTCCGATTACACTTGTTAATTCCGTTAATCCATACAGAATTGAAGGACAAAAAACAGGAGCTTTTGAAATAATAGAAGCACTCGGCGATGCACCCGATTACCATTTTATCCCCGTCGGAAATGCAGGAAATATTACCGCATACTTTAAAGGTTATGAGGAATTTTTCACACTCGGGAAATCGTCTCATCTGCCCAAAATGATGGGATATGAAGCGGAAGGTGCCGCAGCTATTGTTCGGGGTGAAAGAATTCTACATCCTGAAACAATTGCTACCGCAATAAGAATAGGTAATCCCGCAAGCTGGAAACAAGCTGAACGCGCAAGAGATTTATCTGACGGTACTATTGATTGTGTAAATGACAATGAAATTATTGAAGCATATAAACTTATGGCTTCCTCCGAAGGTATTCTTGCCGAACCCGGAAGCGCCGCTTCCGTAGCCGGACTTATTAAAGCTCATAAAGCAGGTAAAATCAAACAAAACTCAACTTGTGTTTGTATTTTAACGGGTAACGGACTTAAAGATCCTGATAGTGCCATTAAATACTCCGATACCCAAGTGAAAAAGACAAATGCGGATTTAAATGAAATATTAAAAATTATCAGCTTATAAATAATACAAAATACTCAATATAGTCTGCAATATCAAGTGCGCAAAGCTAAAAGTTTTTGCATCTGCGCGCGGCAATTCATTTATCCCATTTATGAACCGCTATTTTTCGGGGAACGATTTTTTAACCGGCATGTTTAAAATCGTTGCCGCCGACTATTCTTAACCTTCGTTCCGTACCTTCTCCGACACTTTCACTTGACAAATTATGCTGTTCGACAAGCTCATGCTGCAATTTCCTTATTTGTTGATTTTGAGGATGCAATTCAACATTATCCGCACCTTCAAGAATTTTTTGTATTGCTGCTTTTGCTTCGTCAAGCGCCTGTTCCGCATCATCATAATAACCTTGCAGTGTCTCGGTATCTGTTATATGAAGCGCCTCTTTTACAACTTTTTGCACCTGTGACATTGAATTGGAACGTACATAATAAACGGGAAGCTTATAATCATTTGCAACACTCAGAATTTTTGTTCCGCCTTTTGCAAAAGCTTTATGAACTATAACTATATCAGCTTCTTCAATATTTCTGGTTATTTCAGCTTGAAGGTTTAATCTTTCAAGCACTTTATCAAGTACGGTTCTGGAAACGGCGTAAATATAAATCTTTTTGAAGTCTTTAACCTGTTTTACATATTCTTGCCTTGAAAAACTGAACTTCAACTTTTGACTTGCAAGAGTTTCTTCTTCTTCCTTTATTTTTTCCTGAACAATTGTATTTTCTTCTTTCGGCTGATTATCATATACTTGGTCGACCTTTCTTATTTCAGGTCGTATCGGCCAGCCGCGAAGAATATAATCCACAGCCTCCGCCGTATTTTTATAAACCGCAAGAGTATTTCTGTCAATAATTTCAATAACAATATCAAAAGTAGGCTGTTTTTCTCTTTCAAGAACGGTCTTTTGCGAACCTCTTCGTTTAGCTTCGTCATCACCTAAGGTAACAGAACTTACTCCTCCGACCAAGTCCGATAAAGTCGGGTTTTTAATCAGGTTATCTAAAGTGTTGCCGTGAGCGGTGGCAATAAGCATAACACCTCGTTCTGCTATGGTTCTTGCTGCTTGTGCTTCTTCTTCGGTACCTATTTCATCCACAACAATTACTTCCGGTGTATGGTTTTCAACCGCCTCAATCATAACATCTTTTTGATAAATCGGTTGTGAAACCTGCATCCTTCTTGCACGCCCGATAGCAGGATGCGGTGTATCTCCGTCGCCCGCTATTTCGTTTGAAGTATCTACTATAACAACTCTTTTTCCGAGATCATCCGCAACAAGTCTTGATATCTCTCTTAATTTTGTTGTTTTTCCCACACCCGGACGTCCTAAAAACAATATACTTTTATTCTGCAATACAAAATCTTTGATACAAGCAATAGTTCCGGTTACAACTCGGCCTATTCTGCAGGTAAGACCTACTACTTTACCCTGCCTGTTTTTTATTGCACTTATTCTGTGCAGAGTACCCGCTATTCCCGAACGATTATCATTTGTAAACGGCTGAATTCTTGATGTGATATACTCTATATCCTCTTCCGTTATATTATCACTGCCGATAAAATCTGTCCTTTTATCAGAATACCTTATTTCCCCAACTCTGCCTAAATCAAGCACCAATTCAATGGCATCATCTAAATTGTACGGCTTTAGTGCTTCTACAATCTTTGGCGGTAAAATTTCAATTAACCTTCTCAGGTCATTGTGAAATTGTATCTTATCCATATGTCCCTTTCGCTAAACTACGCGCTCAGGTGATTTTTACTTGTACCAATTACGGAATTTTCTTATTTTTTTACTCCTGTAATCGGGGCTGCCTACACTTATATTATACCACTTTTTATAAACTTTTCCACATTATATTACTATATTTGTAGTAATTTTACATAAGTTTATATCCTTCTTATTTACAACGGTTAACATTTCTTAATAACACCTTTTGATTTTCAATAAAAATATGTATAAATAATCTTATGATTGATAATTATTTTAAATATTTAATATTTTTAAACAATAAGCTTCAAGGTTTCTTTCAGAAACAAAAACCTTATATAAAATGTTTTAAGGGCTGCGATAAATGCTGCAAAAATGCCGAATTCCCTTATTCAAAAATGGAGTTTAAGTACCTTTTGTGCGGATTTCTCAGTTTAGATAAAGAAATTCAGGATAAAATCGAATATAATATATCAAAAACGGTAGAAGCCAAAAAGAAATTTAAAGGAACAAAATTTTTATATGATTGTCCTTTTTTAATTGACGGATGCTGCAGTGTATATAAGTTCAGAGGGATTGTATGCCGAACTTTCGGTTTAATAACCAACGTTAAAGACGGCAAATCCAAAATCCCCTTTTGTGCCTATCACGGACTTAATTATTCAAATGTACTTGATAAGGAAAAATCCATACTTTCCTCCGAAATATTTAAAACGCTTAATATTGACATAGAGCCTTTGGGGTTTAATATTTCTTATGATTCTTTAACGAATGAATATTATGAGAAAAAATTTAATTTTAAATTCGGTGAAAAACTCCCGTTAATTGACTGGTTTTTAGAGGATAATAAAGAAAAAAAAGAGTTAAATTAATAATTTAACTCTTTTTATTTATCTGTCTTCAATGCCGTTAAGCGTTTGCACCGGCTTTAGAAATAATTTCTTCCTGAACATTAGAAGGAACTTGTTCATACTTCAGGAATTCCATAGAGAAGGTTCCTCTTCCCTGCGTGTTTGAACGTAAGTCGGTAGCATAACCGAACATATTACCTAAAGGCACCGTACATCTGATAATTACGTTACCCGTATTGCCTATAGGCTCCTGACCTTCAACTCTTCCTCTTCTTCTTGAAATGTCACCGATGATTGTACCTGTATATTCATCAGGAATTTCAATTTCAACTTTCATCATAGGTTCTAATATACAAGGTCTTGCTTTTTTACATCCGTCTTTAATAGCCATAGAGCCTGCAATCTTGAATGCCATTTCAGATGAGTCGACTTCGTGGTAAGAACCGTCATAAAGTTCAACTTTAACATCAATCATCGGATATCCTGCTAAGATACCGCCTTCAAGTGCTTCTTCCATACCTTTTCTTGCAGGTTCAATGTATTC
>CANRHJ010000015.1 GCA_947630355.1 Candidatus Gastranaerophilales bacterium
TACTTATTATATTTTTCTTATCATTTATGGTATTTGCCAAAAGAAATAATATATATGCAATACTGTTTATAATAACGTTGCTAATACTAATAAACTTAAAACTTTAT
The DNA here is from genome assembly GCA_947630355.1 of Candidatus Gastranaerophilales bacterium. GTDB lineage: Bacteria > Cyanobacteriota > Vampirovibrionia > Gastranaerophilales > Gastranaerophilaceae > Avigastranaerophilus. Next base: position 108 of record CANRHJ010000015.1, read on the forward strand.
CCGCTGTTAGACCGATTACTATTATGGACAATGCCTGCTTTTATAATGATACTGATTAGTATAACAGATATCAGAATAATGCGATTTAATAAAATTACAAATTATACACTTACGGCTGTAATATGGCTATTATTATCTTCTTCAATATTTTTTCTTTTGACGGATAATAAAATCCCCGGCATAAATATTCCAATAGATCACCCGGCAGAAGTTAGAAAACCTTTATATTCCAGATGGGAATGTAAAAGTTATTCAATATATATATTGGATAATATTAAAGAAAATCAAAAAATATTAAGTACAGGTGAATTTGCCGATTATCTTTTATTATATTCAAAAATTTATAATAAAGTTAAAAATTATAATATAGAGAAAAAACTGGATATAGCAGACACAGACAAATTAAATGTAATTATAAATGATTTTATTGACGAAAATGTAAATGAAAAAGAGTATTATATTATTGGTAATTATGGTCAATTGAGGGAGGATTTTGGAATATTTTTGACTGACCTGCTTAATAAAAGAGGATTGAAATTCTTTGAAATGCAGGGAAAAGGCTATTTCGTTTTTAAAATTTTTTCAAGTGAAAAATAAAAGAAAATTAAGTTTTGATGTTCTTTAGGTGAAAATTATTTTACAAAATAAAGATATTATATATAATATGAATATGTTGAAATATGAATTAAAGATAGAAAGAATACTTACATTATTATATTATTTTCTGGTTATAACTTTAATTGCAGTTGGGTTTTATTTAAGAATAAAATTATATTTAGTATCATATCCTTTTTGGGTTGATGAAATATACTTAGGTGCATCTTTTACGGACAGAGGAATAAAAGAGATGTTTGAGCCTTTGGATTTTGTTCAGAAAGTTCCTCCTTTTTTCTGCATATTGTGCTTGCTGGTTACAAAAATTGCCGGATTCAGTGAATTAAGTTTGAGATTTATACCATTAGTTGCAGGTTTACTATCTGTTTTGGGTTTTTATTATTTATTGACATTAATATATAAAAATAAATTGGTTATTTTAACAGGTTTAACACTTTTTTCAATAAATATTTCATTGATATATTATTCGCAAGAATTTCACAATTTTTCATTTGATCTTATGATTTGTATTTTTCTGTTGATAATTTACTTAAAAAAAAGCCTAAAAAATATGGATTATAAACAGACAATATTATATACAATAATAACTGTAGTAATGTTATTTTTTTCATATATTGTAGCATTTATTGTACCGGCTATGATAATTGCTAAGTGCATAGAAGAAAAACATATAAATTGGAAAGTATTATGGATTTTAGCTGCAGTTATTGGAGTCAGTATATATTATTATTTGCTTTACAAAGATTTAATTGCATTTTTAAATTCAACGGATTTACCTTTGGGATACATACAGCTCAATATTTTGTCTTTAAAAAGAATTCTGAATGATAATTTGAGTTTTTATATATTTCGGCCTAAGCATAATTTATATCCGTATTTATATTGTTTATTCTTTTGCGGAGTTATATTCTTATTTAAAGAAAACAGGAAAACTGCAATTGTTTGCAGTTCTATCCTATTGACAGCTTTAGTTGCTTCATATTTGAAAATATACCCTTTGTTTAACAGAACAATAATTCATCTTGTTCCTATATTTATACTGATTATTATAAAAAATGTTGATTATTTATCATCCGATAAAATTTATTTCAAACTGATAAATTTTATTAAATCAATGCTGTTTATTGTATTAATCTTATACTTACATAATTACAATAATCTAATATACCATTTGTCAAATTATGATTTAATAACATTCAGATGTCCAATGGAATATAGAACACAAAAGCAAGATATTTCTAAATATTTTTATCAAAATTATATAAACGGTGAACCCATTTTATATACAGCCGATGTATTCAACTTTTTAAAATATTATAAAAAAATATTAGCATCTGATAAAGAACTTAATTTTACATTGTATAATGATGCAGGTTCGGAAGAAGAAGTATATAGCAATATAAATAGTTTTTTACTTCAAAATAAAAATACGGATACGGGATATTGGCTAATGGGTGCACATACACCTTTATCAGGAAGTTATAATTATGATTCCGATTTTATAAAAGACAAACTTCAAAAAGGAAATATTCCTTTTGAATTACATACGAATGACTATTTATATGCTTTCCATGTTTTAAATAAATAATTAAAATCCTATTTTTTCAAAAATTCATTTTTTATATTTATATTATAATTTTATTATTAATGATAAAGAGTTTGAGAAAATAAAATGAAAATATATCAATATATGTTAAACAGATTGACTCTGTTATATTTATCATTCCCATTATTAATTTTTCTTCTGTTTTGGTTGAAACCGATTTTTTCATTAATTACAATATTATCGTTAATACTTATACTTATTAGTTTCTTTAAAAGTGATGATAACAAAGAACAATATATACAAATTGATAAAATTATATTTGTAAAGACTATAGTTATTGGGGTTGTTTGGTGTATATTGGCGGGTATAGGCGGTCTGTTTTATCAGAATCAACCTGATTGGCATTATCATAATGCCATAATGCATGATTTAATAGATTTTTCCTGGCCGGTAATATATGACAACGGTTCTGCTCTTGTTTCTTATTTCGGATATACACTCCCTTCTGCTTTATTCGGTAAATTTATATATTTACTTGGATGCTCAAAAAGTATTATATTTCGATATTCAAATTATTTTGAACTTTTGTGGTCATCTTTGGGTGTTATATTGCTATTCCTAAACCTTTTTTCTTTAATAAAAGTAAAAGATTCTAACAAATTATTTATATGTTTACTATTTATTATTTTTTCCGGTATTGATATTTTAATCCCATATAGCGGTATTGTTCCCATTCAAAATGAATATCATATTAATGATATCATTTATCCATCTAATACTACACAATTATTTTTTGCTCATGAGCAGGTAATTTGTTTATGGATAATAATTTCTTTATTTCTGAAAAATACAAAAAATATTTCAAATTTTGGGTTATATATTATGTTTACATTATTATATTCCCCGTTAGTTTTTCAAGGCGTAATATTATACTTTGTTATATGTTTATTATTTGAATTAATTAAAAGTATTATAAAAAAATCGAATGAAATTTTAAAACAAATATTTAGTATTAACAATATTTGTTCAGTATTAGTAATAATTATTATCTTGCTCTTTTTGTACACAAACAACATATTCCGTCCTATTGTACAATTAAACCAAATTCCTTATAATCCCGAATATATAGCGGATATTTTTTGGGAAGCAGGAATATTTTTATTATTGCTATTACCCGGAAATTATAAAAATCTTATTTATTGGATTATGTTTGTTTATCTTATATTGTTTCCATTGTTTTATAATATGTCAATATCAGACAGTTTAATCAGAAATACTGTACCTTCTCTTACTGTTATGTGTATCTTTTCAATAAAATTAATATTAAATAATGAAATAAACAAGAAAGAAAAGATATATAAAGTAATACTTACAGGATGTGTAATCTTGGGAGCTTTTACGCCTGCATGTGAAATTGTAAGAGGTTTCTTATTCAATGTTTATAAAGAAAATTATAAAGTACCATTAATAAAAGATGATATTCAGACCTTTAATAAAGATTTTAATAATTATCAAAATTGTCTGTATTACATTTCGAAAAATCCTTATGATTTTACATTTTGGAAATACATTTCGAAAAATAAAAAATCTAATGTCGAGGAGAAATAATGAAAATTTCCGATTGTATTTTGAACAGAATAATTTATATATATATTACAATTCCGCTGCTTATTTTCTTAATGTTTTGGTTAAAACCTGTTTATGCTGCCGTTTCAATATGTGTATTAATTTGTATTATAGTAAGCTTATTCAAAGCTAAAATAGAGCCGGAAAGTATAAATATTAAAAAAGTTATATTTACGGCAACACTCTTAATAGCATTGTTATGGTGCATTTTGGCAGGTATAGGCGGCTTGTTTTATCAGAATGAACCGGATTGGCATTACAGAAATGCCATAATGCATGATTTAATAGATTTTTCCTGGCCGGTAATATATGACAACGGTTCTGCTCTTGTTTATTATTTCGGCTATTTCCTGCCTTCTGCAATAATAGGTAAAATGTTTTTATTTCTTGGCTTTAATAATGATTATTCATTTAAAATTGCAAATTATTTTGCTCTTCTTTGGTCTGCCGTAGGAATTTCGTTGGTATTTTTGAAACTTTACTTCTTGATTCCGGTTAAAGATTCAAAAAAAATATTTATATGTATGTTGTTTATTTTATTTTCAGGGATGGATATTCTGTTGGAATCTAATGAATCAATTTCAATGATGATAGATTATCATTTTTGTCGTTTTTTATATCCTTCCAATACTACTATTTTATTTTTCTGTTATAACCAGATAATTTGTTCTTGGCTTATAGTTTTTTTATTCTTTAAAGATTATAAAAATATAAATAACTTGGGATTTTATTTTGTTTTGATGTTCTTTTACGCTCCAATGCAAGCAATAGGTATATTTTTATTCTTTTTTGTTATGTGTATTCTTGAACTTATAAAAGGATTTAAGGAAAAATTATTGAAAAATACCATAAAAAATATATTTGATTTAAAAAATATTTTATCAGTATTGGTATTATTCCCCGTTATATTCCTGTTTATGAAAAGTAATTATATGACAACTGGTGTAGAATCCCTATCTATAGAAATAGAATACATTAAATTCCTTTTTATAATTGAGGAAGTATTAATATTTTTTATTTTACTTTTACCGACGAATTCCAAAAATCCTATTTATTGGACGGCATTTTTATATCTTACGATACTGCCGTTTTGTAATAATGCACTTGCACATGAAATGATTATGAGGGTGTGTCTTCCTTCACTGGCAATTTTAAGTGTATTTACAATCAGATTGATTTTGACGGAAATAAAAAATAATCAAAAATTAATAAAAATATGCAGACAGTTAATTATTATTTGTTTTATCATAGGAACCGTAACACCGATGTTTGAAATAGTGCGAGGTGTAACATATAGTTCAGACCGAAATTGTATAATAAAAGATGAAATTAAAACATTAAATAATGGGATTAATTCAGAGCTGGCAGAAATAATGCTTAAAAGAGATTATATGACTAAATTAGATCAATATTACTTAAACTATGGTTCATTAGAACCTAATAATTACCCGTTTTGGAAATATCTGGCAGCGCCTAAAAGAAACCGGAATAAAACATAAACATTATTTTCCTAAAACTTTTATAACAAGAATTTATGTAAAACTTATATTAAATAATAATGTCATCCGGAAGAAAAAATATATAACAGTATAAATAGTTTTTTGCTTCAAAAAAAATAAAATCAATTCCCTTTTTGTAGTCGTTATATTATTATTAAATTGTAAATTAAAATGCCTGAGCAAAATTTTAAGAGCCGTTATCTCCCAAATTCAATTATTATATGTATCAGAGAGATATTCAGGATAAAAATAAGTATTTAGGAGATTGGAAATGAAAATACATCAAAATATTTTAAACAGAATATCAGTTTTATATTTATCAATTCCTTTGTTTATATTTCTCTTTAACTGGCTTAAACCGATATATTCAGCTATTTTAATCAGTGCGTTGTTGATTATATTATTTATGAATTTTAAAAAAGAAACGGTAAGCACTGAACTTGAGAATACAAATCGATATTGTGCATTTGAAAATAATAAAAAATATTATGAAATCAGTAAGTTATTTTTTATTATAACGGTTATTTTGTGTGTAAGCTGGTGTGTTTTAGCCGGGTTAGGAAATATTGTATTTCAATTAAGACCTGATTGGAATGTTAAAAATGCAATAATGCATGATTTAATAAATTTTTCTTGGCCTGTAGTATATGATAACGGTGTTGCATTAACTTATTATTTCGGTATTTTACTCCCCTCTGCTTTATTTGGGAAATTTGTAAGTTTTTTGGGATTTCAACATGATGTTGCTTTTAAAGCAGCCAATTATTTTTCATTATTTTGGGGTTCAACGGGTGTTTCGTTGATTGCTTTTAATTTGTATTCTTTTATAAATATTGAAAGAAAAAAGATACTTATTCTTGTATTATTTATATTTTTTTCAGGTTTAAACATATTTTTAGTAAAAGAAAATTTTTTGTTCCCCCCTAATTATGATATTGAGCATTATGTAATCGGAGATATATTTTATTCTTATCCGTCTCATACCGGACAACTGTTCTTTGCTGCAGTTCAGTGTATTGCAACATGGTTGGTTACAATGCTTTTTCTCGGAAACAGCAAAGATATAACCAATATGGGTTTTTACTTAGTTCTTACTTTATTTTATTCACCATTTGCTGCAATAGGTATCTCGTTTTATTTCATAACAATTACTTTTATTGAATTATTTAAAAGTATTGTTAAAAAGTCAAATATAATTTTTAAGCAAATATTTAATATTAAAAACATTTTATCGATATTATTTATATTTCCTGTTATATATTTATACTTTAAAAGTAATCATACTGCTGCAGCTGTAACATCCTTACAATTCAATTTTCATGTGTATATAATAAATTTTATTATATTTAATGCTTTAATATTAATTATTATTCTTGTGAACAGATTTAAAAACAATCTTATATTTTGGATAATGACGATATGTTTAATATTAATTCCGTTTAATAGTACTGTAGTTATTGATTTTTGTATGAGAGCGGTCATTCCTTCATTGTGCATACTCTCTGTTTTTGAAATAAAGATGCTGATGGAAAAACCATTGACTAAATCAGATAAAATATGCAAGAAATTAGCCATTGTTTATTTTATAGCGGGAATTATAATACCGATAACTTTTATTAACCTGATTTTTTATAATACATATAAAGAAAGCTCTGATAATTATATCTTCGATGTTGTAAAAACATTTAAAAATAAGATTCCGCTTGAAAACTGTACTTGGGTAAATGATGTGGGAAACTATTGTAACTATGGTTCATTAGAACCTAATAATTATCCGTTTTGGAAATATCTGGCAGCATCTAAACGCAGTCCGCATAAATATGAACATTCAGGAATAAGTAAATCCTAAAACATATTTTTTAAATATTTACTGATAAAGAAGTCGGAAGCGGTTGAATTTTTAATATCGTCAACGGAGAACAGGGGATTAATTTCGGTAAGAATCAATCCGTCTTTGGTAATATTGAAGACACATCGTTCCGTAACAATCATATCAACTTCCCGGTATGCAGTTAATGGCAAAGTACATTTTTTAACTATTTTAGGTTCATCTTTAGATGTATGAGTCATGGCAACGATAACTTTTTTGGAGCCTACAATTAAATCCATAGAGCCGCCGATACCCGGAACAAATTTATTAGGGATTTGCCAGCTGGCGATGCTGCCTTCGGAATCGACTTGCAAAGCACCTAAAACGGTTGCATCAATATGTCCGCCGCGCATTATTGTAAATGCCATTTGAGAATCGTAAAAGCTTGCGCCTTTGTTGACTTCAACAAAAGTACCTCCGGCATTTACAACCTTTTTGTTATAATTTGGCCCGATTTGGTTTTTCCCCAATCCTAAAATTCCGTTTTCTGATTGGAATATGATATTCATATTTTCGTTAACATAATTTGCAGCTTCGGTAGGAAGTCCTATTCCTAAAGTTACGATATCATTTTCTTTAAATTCTTTAGCAATACGTATGGCAATAATTTTTTTAACTTCATCTTTTGACATGTTCTGAACAGCTGATATCATTTATTTCCTCCGCGTTCTACAACATAATCTATAAAAATACCGGGAATAACCACTTCGTCGGGATTTATGCAATCAACAATTTCATCTGCTTGAACAATAACGACATCAGCAGCAGTGGCCATAGACGTATTAAAATTTCTTGTTGTTCCTTCAAATTTAACGTTTCCGTATTTATCAACCTTTGTTCCGTAAATAATAGCGAAATCAGCGCCTAAAGGTTCTTCAAAGATATATTTTTTACCTTTTATTTCAACAATTTTTTTGCCTTGTTCCAAAATAGTACCGATGCCTGTTGGTGTGAGTACACCGCCTAAGCCTGAGCCTTTGGCGTGGATTTTTTCAACTAACGTTCCCATCGGATAAAATTCCACTTCAATTTCACCGTTATGCATTTTTTGCCCGGTGACGGGATTTGTTCCGATATGGGTTGTAATGACTTTTTTAACTAATCCGTATTTAATAAGTTTGCCTTTATCCGCATCCTCAAAGGAAGTATCATTACAAATCATTGTTAAGTTTTTAACATCAGTATTAATCAGTTCATCAATAATTTCGTCGGGTGCACCGCAGCTTAAAAAACCGCCTACCATAACGGCAGAATTACTTTTTATAAGTTTCGCGGCTTCTTTTGCGGAAATTATTTTTTTCAAATATTTATCCTCGTTTATTGATTGCATTTTTAATTTTATCACATAATTAATTTTTTTTAAATTTTCTTTATATTGTATAAATTAAGCTTGATTTATGATATAATCATTTGATAGCAAAAAATTCTGCAGACTGCAGAAATGTAAAAGGGAGAGTGTATGCAAGAGATTGCAGGGGAAAATATATCCGGAGCATGCGGATTTAAACCGGGTAAATGGCAATTTGAAATAGATGTAAGAGATTTTATACAAAGAAACTATATGCCTTATGAAGGGGATGCAAGCTTTTTAGCTGAACCAACGAAAGCAACTTTGAAATTGTGGGATGAATGTTGCGGTTTGTTCAGGCAAGAACGTGAAAAAGGCGGAGTGCTGGATATGGATACAAAAACCATTTCCACAATTACTTCGCATAATGCAGGGTATATAGACAGAGAGCTTGAACAAATAGTAGGCCTGCAGACAGATGCCCCTTTAAAACGCTCGCTTCAACCTTTTGGCGGTATAAGAATGGCGGAAGCTGCTTGTTTTTCATACGGATATAAAGTTGATGAAGAGGTTTCCGAAATCTTTACTAAATACAGAAAAACGCATAATCAGGGAGTATTTGATGTTTACACTCCTGAAATGAAAGCCGCAAGACACTCCGCTATCATTACCGGCCTGCCTGATGCATACGGCAGAGGCAGAATAATAGGCGACTACAGACGTGTTGCTCTGTATGGTATAGATAGGCTTATCGAAGATAAACAATATCAGTTCAAATCACTTGAAGGGGAAATGACTCCCGACAGAATTCAATTGAGAGAAGAAATCTCAGACCAAATAAGAGCCTTAAACGAGATGAAGGAACTTGGTCAAATATACGGTTATGATATCTCAAAACCCGCTCAAAATGCTAAAGAAGCCGTTCAATGGCTGTACTTCGGCTATTTGGCTGCCGTTAAAGAACAAAACGGTGCGGCTATGAGTCTTGGCAGAACTTCTACTTTCTTAGATATATTTATCGAAAGAGATTTAAGAAACGGTATAATAACAGAACAGCAAGCACAAGAACTTATTGACCACTTTATTATGAAACTAAGGCTTGTTAAGTTTGCCAGAACTCCCGAATATAACGAACTGTTTTCGGGCGACCCTACTTGGGTTACGGAATCTATTGCAGGTATGGGTGTTGACGGCAGGTCGTTAGTTACTAAAAATTCTTTCAGATATTTGCATACATTAGAGAATTTAGGTACGGCGCCTGAACCTAATATGACCGTCTTATGGTCTAAAAATCTGCCTAAAGCATTTAAGGAATACTGCGCTCATATTTCCATAAAAACATCCTCCGTTCAATATGAAAACGATGACTTGATGCGCGTAACACATGGAGATGATTATGCTATTGCCTGCTGCGTTTCATCTATGGTAGTAGGTAAAGAAATGCAGTTTTTCGGTGCAAGAGCAAATCTTGCAAAATGCCTTTTGTACGCAATAAACGGCGGTGTTGATGAAAGACTTAAAGAACAGGTTGGGCCTAAATATCAGCCGATTACGTCTGAGTATCTTGATTTTAATGAAGTTATGGAAAAATATGATGCCATGATGGAGTGGCTTGCAGGTTTATATGTTAATACTTTAAATGTAATTCATTATATGCACGATAAATACTGCTATGAAAAAGCACAAATGGCTTTGATGGATAGAGACGTTAAACGCTATTTTGCAACGGGTATTGCGGGGTTATCGGTTGTTGCCGATTCTCTTTCGGCAATTAAATATGCAAAAGTTAAAACTATTCGTGATGAAAACGGTATTGTTGTTGATTATGAAGTGGAAGGAGATTTCCCGAAATACGGCAACAACGACGATAGAGTTGATGATTTAGCCGTTCATTTGGTTAAAACCTTTATGGCAAAGATAAGAAAACATTATACTTATCGTAATTCAATACCGACAATGTCAATATTAACAATAACTTCCAATGTAGTGTACGGCAAAAAGACAGGTAATACACCGGACGGCAGAAAAGCCGGAGTTCCTTTGGCACCGGGTGCTAACCCTATGCACGGGCGTGATTCCAGCGGTGCTTTGGCTTCACTTTCTTCGGTTGCAAAATTACCCTTTGATGATGCTCAGGACGGGATTTCAAATACTTTCTCCATAATCCCCGATGCACTCGGTAAAGACGAAGTAATTATGGGAGATTTAACTTTTAATTTTGACAGGGGATGCTGCGATAATAATTTGAATTAAAATAGAAATAGGGGAGATTTAATATGGCTACAATGCAGGAGGAAAATTTAATAAGTTTATTGGACGGTTATGTAGAAAAAGGCGGACACCATTTAAACGTTAATGTTTTTAATCGTGAAACTCTTTTGGATGCTCAACAACATCCCGAAAAATACCCTCAATTAACTGTAAGAGTTTCAGGGTACGCTGTTAACTTTATTAAATTGACTAAAGAACAACAAGACGACGTAATTTCAAGAACTTTCCATTCTAAAATAAACAGCTGTCATAACATGACAATGCCTGTTTAGTGCATTATTTTTATTGATATAACATCTAATGTACGTTGAATGAAAAAATCCATTCTTAAAGCGGATAGATTTAAAGAAGCAGGATTTATATAAATCCTGCTTCTTTTTATATTAATTATAATTATGCTTCACAATCTAATTTTTTAGGTTGTGTTTCGTTTCTTGATGGTATTTTTGCATCCGCTAAAATAATATTTAACAAAGATGGGTTAACATCATGCATTCTACCGTCAACAATAATAGTTTTTTTTGTTTTATCACAAGCAGTAAAATCAGGTACTTCTTGAACAGGATATTCTTTTCCGTCAATAAAAACAACATCTCTATAAACAGGTGCAAATGTAGAAACTAATGGATTACTGTTTTGTCTTTTCACAACAGGATGGCGTTTACCATCAACAATTACATAATCTCTCTGTGCAAAATTTGTACGTGCCGAAGAATTTGAAACAGAATTAATCATAAAATACCTCCTATACTACTTTATACTTATCTTTACATTCTTAGTTAAAAGAAAAAACAATTATAAAAATTTCTTATAAATAAAGAATTTTTTACAAAACTTAATAAATATATTAAATAATATATTTTATAATAAAATTTATGGACAAAATTTTAGGGAATGTGCATTCAATTGAAACCTTCGGGACTGTGGATGGTCCCGGAGTAAGGTTCGTTGTTTTCCTTAAAGGCTGTCCTATGCGCTGTAAATATTGTCATAACCCTGATACGTGGAGTTATGATAAAGTTTATGAAATGACGGTTGATGATATTTTAAAAAAATATGACGGGGTAAAAGAATTTCTTCGTAATGGAGGTTTGACGGTTTCGGGCGGTGAACCTCTGGTGCAAATCAATTTTGTAATCGAACTTTTTAAACAGGCAAAAGAGAAAAATATCCATACAGCACTTGATACTTCGGGAATTTTATTTGATAATTCTTCAAAATATGATGAGCTAATAAAATATACTGACCTTGTTTTACTTGATATCAAGCATATTGATGATGAGGAGCATAAAAAATTAACGGGGCATTCAAACAAATCCGTGCTTAAATTTGCAAAATACCTTTCCGATAAAAACGTTCCTATGTGGATAAGACACGTAGTAGTTCCTGATATTACTTTTAAAGAAGAATATTTAAGAAAACTGGGCAAATTTATCGGTACGTTAAAAAGCGTAAAAGCTTTGGATGTACTTCCTTACCACGATATGGCAAAGGAAAAATACAAGCAATTAAATATAGACTATGTTTTGCAAGATACAAAACCTCTAACAAAAGAAGAAGCAATTAAGGCGAAAGAGATTATCCTAAGTGCAATAAACACTTGAGTAATGTTAAAAATGAAATTTCTTTTTAACATAAAACTATGAAAAATACGGAATGGTTTGATAGTCTTAATAAACCCTTTTTGAACCCGCCCGATTGGCTGTTTGCTCCAGTGTGGACAGTTTTATACATTCTTATTGCGATTTCTTTTATACTTTTTATAAAAGGCGGAATGACAAAAGAAAAAAGACTGCCTTTGGCCTTTTTCATAATACAAATGCTCTTAAATTTTGCTTGGCCGCCCGTGTTTTTCGGTCTTGAAAATATCGGAGGCGCTCTTGCCATAATAATTTTTATGTGGCTGTTTATTTTGCTTACTGTTATATTTTTCTTTAAGCACTCTAAACTGGCTTCAATCTTGCTGGTACCATATTTGGTTTGGGTAAGTTTCGCTTTCTACTTGAATTTTAGCTATTTGGTTCTGAATTAATATTTTATTTGTAATCTTAAGATAGTTGAATTACGGTTGAATTATTCTAAGGAGTGTAATGAAATATAGCTGCTCTTAATTATTTTTTTAATTTTTATATTTTTTATGACAATTCAACTGTTGAGATAGGTGAAGATTATTTTTTCACAAATATAAAAATAAACTGTTCCGATAATCATACGATATATGATAAAGTCAGTAAAGAAATACAAAACAACAAAATTAATTATTTAACAAAGTTTAAAAAATCCTTCATTATTTTTGCATTTTCTGATGTTCTTGCTTTTAATTTTCCCCAAGTTATGTTTTTTGAAAATCTGTTTAAAATATAATAAATTTCAAATAAAAACTTAAATCTTTGATATAAAAATATATAAGTATTAATATTAAGCTTTTTATAGTCTTTCAGAGGTTCAAAGTCATCAGTGCAGAATTCTGAAGCAATAAGATTAACGTAATCTTGTGAGTTCAAGCTTATTATTTCATCAATGTCTGAATTTTTCGAATATGTATCTGCCCAAGACTTTATAAATTCAATAACGTAAGGGGAAATATCAAATTCAAAATCTTTTTCGGTATATGAATAACTGCTGTTTAAAAGGAATTCCTTCCAGTATTTAGTCGGTCCTAAAATATATTTACTTTTAATCCAATGAATTGTGGGTAAAAAGTTATGTTCAATACTTATGTATGTACAATTCAAATTAGCAATTTCGTTAATAAATGCCTGCGTTGATATTAAATTTTTACTTCGTCTTAGTATTGTGATATTTGCATTTACTGCCGAAAATACTGCGGCATGTGCAAGTGTACCTTCCGTACAAACTATATCTTTAGCATTTTTCCATATTGTAAGCTGCTCAATAATTTTTAACTGTTCGGGTGCTATAATTTCGTACCCTTGTTTTTTGTAAAAATCTTCAAAATAACCCTCTCCCAGTCCTTTAAGAGAAGCATATTTTAATTTGGAGCGTGTCAAATATATTTTCCCGATATCTTTATCGGGGATTTTATTCTTTATATAGGTTATTAAATCCTCATATTCTTTATAGAATCCTTCATAAAGAAAGAATGAGGGTTCAGGCACCGTAATTTTTTTAAATACGGCAGGCTCCATTATCAATTGAACATTTTCGGGGTTTATTCCCAATATATCAAAAAACTCATAAACCCAAGCGGGAAGCTTAGGTTGTGAAACAGGTGATATAAATATTATTTTTTGTTTTTTTAAATCAGGGAACTTTGCAAGAAACCAAAGCCAAGACAAGGTTTCTAACATAAAGTGTCCGAAGTGTGTGTATAGAGTTCCGCCGAATATTACTTCTTCATCGTAATAGGTTATTGATTTTTTATCAATTGCATATAAATGTTTTTTATCACGTAATTCTGATGAAAGATGAGGAGCTCCCGCTATAAAAGTACTTCCGCAAGATATCCCGCCTTTTAATATACCGTTAACATTTTTGAATGGTATAACATGAGCGTTTTTAAAGGTTTTAAGATTTAGATTCTTCCCCCCCCCGCTAATTTACCGCTCATACGGTGAGATTTATCAAAATACCTATATTCTTCAGGATTTTCATCATATATTTTCATATAAAATATTATAAATCAAAAATATATAAAAATAAATAATAAGAATATTAGTATATATACAAAAGGCACTTATATAAATGGTTGAGGGAAGCGGATTTGAACCACTGATCTTCGGATTATGAGTTGAGAATTTCATTTTTTGTATTTTTTAATAAAATTCTCTAACTTCAAATATAGTTTAATTTTCAGACATTTTATTTTTAATTATTTTCAATAATTTTTAGTCAATTTTGTTGAATTTTAATAAAAAAGTTGAATTTTTGTTGAACTCAACATTATATAAAGCCAAATATTTATGATATTATTTCACTAGGAGGTTTATATGTCAGACTGGAATGTTTTTTGTAGTTCATTAGCACAATCAACGGCTGCATTTGTCGGATTATTGGGTGCATTTTTTTATTACCAAGATTATAAATAATGAACATCAATTTAATGAAAATAAAATTTTAATTGAAGATTGTATTGTAACTGCTAATAATTTAAAATGAGGTTAAAAGATAGGTATTTTAACTGGTATAATACAAGAATAAGAGAAAAGGTATTTGAAAAAAATAGAGGATAACTCTTATGATGATAAAAACATTTTGTATAAATCACCTGAAATTATATATAATGAGTATAAGTTTTCAGAATTTGACCAAAAATCAGAAGTGTTAGTTGCCATAAAAGAACAACAAGAAAAATTATTAGGAAACAACCATAAAAATGAATGATATAAATAATTCATTGAAAAATTTAGGGATAAATCGTATAAATTCTTTAATTAACAATTCTCCTATTGGTGCAATTTCTAAAACAATGATCAAGATAACTAAAATGTGGAAAATGTCAAATATTTCATTGTTTTGGTTTAGTTGATACAGGACATGCCGGAATACAGAACGCTGCAATACGAGGCAAAATTACTAAAATACACCATGTTGATGTTCATACAAAAATGATTTTAGGTATTGGCAAAACTACTGTTTAAATGACGATATAGACAGTTTTAGAAGTATGCAGATAGGTTCATCAGAAAGAATTATAACAGATATTATAATTCGTAATAATGAAAATAATTTATTTATAGTGGAATTAAAAAAGCACAATTTATCATAATGTGGAAAAAAACAATTATTAATTTATCTAAAATTGCTACATAATGACATTGAGATATTAATATCAGACAAAATTTATATAATAGATTAAACTAACATTTTTTTATTAGCAGTGATAACTTCTAGTGGTGAATTTAATGAAGAATAATCAATATCGTCTGTAATTAATTTTATATCGTTATAGTTGCATAAATAATTAAAATATTCATCATTAAAATCAATTTTTATATTGCCTGTTAAATCATCAATCGCTAATTCTTCAAAATTATCACTTAATTTTGTAAAAGTGCTTAACATTCGTCTTATAATAGGCTTAATTTGTTCTATGGCGTAAGAATAGTCATCAGAATTTCTAAAATCTCTCTTTTTGTGATAATTTTCGCCTTTTGATTGCTTTTTAATATTGTATTCTCTTGAAATTAAAACATTAACAAATTCTGCCAAATTTAATGATGTCAAATATATGGTAGCACCAGATTTAACGATTTCAGCCATAAAATTACTATAAACTTCTGATTTTGTTTCATTTAAATCTGGATTTAAACTATTGTATAAATAAACTAAAATATTTGTATCAAAGAGAAATTTATCAGTAGGTTTTGGTTTATAAGTTGATAAATCACAAACTTTAACCATTATCTAATTCCTCTTTTAGTGCTTCATCCAGTTGAGCTCTATATTCAGGATTTTGATAATACTCTTTGGCTCTTTTTAAAACAGTTGCAAGTATGTCCCAATCATCTTTTTTCATATTTGTTGTTTTTACATTACTGCGTAAAAATTCAACACTATAATCTTCTTTATATAACTGACCAACAGCCGTATTTAAAAAAGCAGAAATAACCATATCAATATTTACAAAATCTAATAAAACAGAATTTCCTGCTTTTAACGCTTTATTAATTTTTTCAAAAACTTTTTGTCCGTCAGTATCTGAAACAGCAGCACTTCCACCGACTTCATTATATATATTTATTTTAATTTCATTATTTGCCATTTTTGCTCCTAGAAAAATATTTCATCAAATTGTTCTTCTATTGTCTTGTAATCTTGAGTGTCATCCATTTTTATTTTTAAATTGACAACAGTTCCAACAAATGACTTACTAAATTCTTTCATATTAATTCTACCATAAATATTTTCAGACCAATAACCATCATCTGATATAACTTGTAAAGCTCCTTTATTCTGTTGGATAAAACTTCTAACAGTCGCAAAACCTAAACCTCCAGATATGCCTTGTTTTGTTGTTGTATTTCTTTGAACAGCCCAGTTTATTGACTTCATACCACTAATATCATCTCTCTCAAAGAACTTGCATACATTTTGCTTAATTGTAGTTCCTGTATTAACTATTGTAAAATATAAGTCTTTTTTATTTGGAAAATATTGACCACAGGTATATACAAAATCACAATGTGCATGTATATCAGCATTTACAAATATTTCTAACAAACTTTTTGCAAAATCTTTTCTAAAACTCTCAGACATTTTAGGGAAGTCGTGTTTTGTTAGCAATTCCTCGTTTATATATTTATAAAAAGGTTGGGTATCATTTGATTTGAACTTTTTATATTTTATTGTTGTATCGTATTTATCTTCAATTTTTGTATATCCATAATTACTTAAAAAATCATTTTTTTGTAATATGGTTTGTACTCGTGGTTGAAAATTTTCAAAGTTTATATTTACAAATACGTCAGTATCATCAAATATAGCACCCATTAAAGCTGATAAATTTGCTTCCAAATAGCTAGTGTTTGAAAAATCAATATATACATCCTCCACAAATAACTTCATCAATGCTTGATACAAATTAATTAAAGAAGAAAAACTTTGATAATTATTTTCAATTTTATTTGGAAGTTTGTATTTTATGCTCATATTTTACGACCTATTTATATATTAGCATACTAAATAATTATGTACAGTTGAATTATTTAGATATTTTATATGTAATAAGGGGATTTCAAAACCCTTGAAAACCCCTCTATTTAATTGGTTGCGGGAAGTGGATTTGAACCACTGACCTTCGGGTTATGAGCCCGACGAGCTACCAGACTGCTCCATCCCGCGATATTTATTTTGTTTTTTGAGTTACTCTACGCAGTCCGGACCAGACTGACCTCTCCTCGAACGATATTTAATCGTTCTCGTCGGCAGAGTATCCCGCGATATTAAATTTTCGTGATAAAGCAAATACGCTTCACTCTTAAATTATTAAACGCTAAAACTAAAAAATCAACCCTTCAGAAAATTTCTACATTCCGCGACTCTAAAATATATCCTATAATGTTTATTTAACCTATGTTACGACGTCTAAAATTTTACAAAAAATATTATATAAAATTGCTTTTAAATCAACTATTCAAAATTGAAAAAATCTTTTTCGGGAACGTTTAAAACTTCGCTTAATTTAAATAACAATTTTATGCTGATACCCCTTTGAGCCGTTTCAATTTTAGCTAAATGTTCTCTTGAAATATCAAGTAATTCAGCCAGCTCATTTTGTGTTAACTTTTTTGCTTTCCGATGTTTCGCTATATTCTTGCCAAAAATTGTTAATTTTTTATTCCCGTATATCATATTGATATTTTCAAATATTAAACGTAATTTGTATATAGACTAAAAAGTCACAAACATGGGTTTACTTCATTGGATTTTAATAGTAATATATAGTCTTAGTGAATTTTAAACGGCTGATATTAGGTATTAAAATAGTGAATACTGCAGCAAAGTCGGGGAAATAGAGTATTAACTCAGTGAAAATTCGCGCTACCGTTAATAAAAGGAGAATATATGAAAAAAATTATTTGGTATGTATTTGTTGCTATTCTTGTTATTGTTGCGGTAATCGGAGATATTAAAATGGCTTCGGCAGCAGAAACGGTCAATTTAATTCAAATTTTGTAAAATAAATGTCCGAGAAAAGAGAATTAATCGTTTTGAAAGAAAAAGGGGAACTTTGATGCTCCCCAGATATTTTTGAGTTTTAGTTGTTTTCTTCTATAATTTCGTTTTCTTCATCAGGTTGTGAAGAGTCTTTATCATTATCGCTTTCAATAATTTCTTCTTCTACTATTACATCTTCCGCATCAATAGTTTCCGAAGCTTCGACAGGTTCATCATCATTTTCTTCGTCGGATACTTTTTCTTCTTCTTCTTGAAGTTTTTTCCTTAATTCATTGAGTTCTTCTTCTGTTTTTGCTCTGACAACAGGGATATTCAACATAAGAGCAACGGCATCACCTTCATTTTTAAGCCCGATTTCCAATTGTTCTTTATCAATAACTACGTACTTTGAGAAAACTTCAATAAGCTCTTCGCGCATTTTATTCATTATAAGCGGATCTAATTTAGTTCTGTCGTGCATTAAAATTACTTGA
>CANRHJ010000016.1 GCA_947630355.1 Candidatus Gastranaerophilales bacterium
CGATTCGCCATGTTCAACGTCTGTATATTCAATGCTTGTTACATACGGAGATACATCATTTGTAATATTTTTCTTGTCATAAAATAATTCAAAAATTGGTACTAACATTTATTTCTTCCAGGGTGGTAGTTCAAATTTTATGGTTTGCGTTTCTTCAAGGACAGGGATTTTTAGTTTTATTCCTGCATTTAAAACAGGTTCTATTTTTACATCGGGATTTGCTTTAATAATCTGTTCATAGAGAGTAGGGTTTTTGTAAAACTTGTATGAAATCAAATCCCACCTGTCATTGTCTTTTGTAACATACGAGTAATATTTGGTCATTTTTTCTTAAAGCCTTTTGGTTCTTCTTTTTCTTCTTCGGGAATTTTGCCTGTGTATTCTTTTAATCTGATTTCTACCTGAATTGAAATTAAATCACCTTCGGGTCCTGCTTGTTCTAAGGTTTGTCCTATTTCTTCAATGACAAATATTCCGACATAATCGCCATTTCCTTTGATAAATTTAAGAGGTTCCGCTTTTTCTGCAGCTTCTGTTAATCTTAAAATTTCTTCTTCCGGCACACAAAAACTTCTATGAAAATTTAGTTTAATGTTTTCTTCTTTGAGATTTTGACCTAAATATTGAAGAATAGGTTTATTCTCAATTCTTTCATGTTCAACATAATTATATGAAACGGTTTCAGAAAAACCATTAAAATATGTAATCAATTCAAATTTTATATTTCCTAACTGAGCAAACATCTAATATGCAAGCCTTTCTTTTCGTTCAAATTCTCGTTTCAAAATAGCAACAACTTCGTCTTTATGTTGTTTCAGAAGTTTTGAAAATTCATCTTTACTGGTTCCGTTAGGTACTGTTATTGTAGGTGAATAGTTAATAACAAAATTTGAGTTGCCGCCTGTTGCAGTTCTTCCGATATTTGCCTTTAAACCACCTGTCATAATTCCGAGAGATTTATTCATAGCATTAACTAAAGGCATAGGTTTTATTGTTGAAGCAATAGTTTCAACGATTTTAATTTTATTCAAATCTTTTAATGGTCCTGTTTTAGCAGGTGAGTGCGGCAAATGGTCTCTAATTATTTGAGTTAAACCACCTATTGCTTTTTTAACCTTTTCAAAACTTTTTATAATTCCGCCTGCAAGCATAGAGCCGATTTTTGCACCAAATTCAACAACTTTTGCAATTAGCTCAACAAATTTGACAATAATTCCTGCAATTGCTTTTCCGAATTTCAAGCCCATTGATTCGGCTTTTCCGCCTGTATCTTCAACAGGTTTTATAAGTTTTTTAAACCAGTCTATTATTGCTCTAATTGGTTTTATGACAGGTTCAAGAGCAACAGCCATTCTTTTAAATAACGGCATTAAAGGTTGTAAGCCCTCTTTAAGTCCGTTCCAAACGCCTTTAAAAAATGCCGTTATAGGTTTCCAATATTTATAAATCAGAAATGCTACACCTGCTATTGCAAGAGCTATCCAACCAAGAGGGGAAGTCAAAAGGGTCAGCGAAAAAGCCCTAAAAGAAATAATCGCTTTTTGTATCATGCCGGGTATTCCCAAGAAAGCATTTTTAAAACCGTTAAGACCTGAAACAAAAGCACTCGGAATTGCTTTTATTGAATTAACAGACCATTCTTTTAATGCTGCTGCCGATTTTGCAATATTGCCCAGAAGTTCCTTAAAACTTCTTGCGATACCTTCTTTTAAATTTTTATCAAGTCTGCGTATATCTGCAAATATTCCGTTCTTTATAGAAAAAGCAGAGCCTAAACCCATTTTGTCGCCACTTTGTGCAATTTTAAAGCCATAAGTTATATTATGAGCCGTTGAATTTAAACCGACATTTTCAAGAATTTTTGCTGAATTTTGAACTAAAAGAGGTGTTAAAGTTCTTGCTTTTTCAATAAAACTACCATAGAAACTTAATAATTTACTGCCAGCAAGACAAGCAATTCCAATTCCTGACGCAAGAACTCCAAGCCCTGCTGTTGATATTGCAATAAAACTTTTTGTTCTCGGTGATAATTTTCCAATGAAACCTAATGCAGCTTCCACAAAATCTAAAATCTTTTTAAAGAATGGGGAAAGAGCTTCACCCAATTCGATACTTAAAACTTGTGATAAGTTTTTTAATCTTTGTAATTGAGAATGTTCTGTGTTGAATTGTTTTTGATAACCTTCATTCAATAAATTTGCACCGTTTCTCATTGAAGCAAGAGTTTCAATATAACTTTGACTTTGTTTTGTTGTCAGACCAACGACAGCATTATAAGCCATTGTTGAACCAAATAATTCTAATATTGCCGAATCATTACCATGAACTTTATCTGTAATTGCTTTAAAAGCATTTACCATTCCGCCCGATTTTTGAATTAAATCTTTAAAGTTCTTTGCACCTAAACTTCTGAAAACTGCGACTGATTCTTTTGATTCTCTTGTCATTCCTGCTATAGCTGCTTTTAATTGGTGATGTGCCTGTGCTGCCGGTTGTCCTGTTGTGGTTAATGCTGCTACTGCTGCAAGGTAATCATCAAGCTCAATTCCTGCGGCTGATACTGTACCGGCTACGGATCCAAAACCCTGTGCAATTCCTGAAATTGTTGTTTTACCAAATTTTACTGTTTTGAAAATAGTGTCATAAACTTTTTCAGCTTTTTCACCCTGTAAATTAAAAGCATTTATTGATGATGTTACCAAGTCCACCGCTTCTGATGTAGAACCTAAAACGGTAATTCCTAACTGTGCCGAACGTTCCAAAACCTTAAATTGCATATCGGCAGAAATTCCTGCTGAACGAATATCATATAAGGCAGAAGTTAAGCCGTCTAATTCAACAGGGGTTCTTCTTGCAATTTCAAGAACTTCATTTTTCATAGCACCAAAATTTTCAATATTGGTATCTATCAAAGTTGAAACATTTGCCATTCCTTTTTCAAAATCGGCTGCCATTTTCAAATTTACGGCACTCATTCCGAGTAATGCCCCACCTGCTATTGTTGCAGCCTTACCAATTTTTTCAAGATTTGCTGAAACGTCTTGAATTTTGCGTTTCATCTTGTCAAATTCAGAATTTGATTTTGTAACAGAGTCCCTTATGACCTTTGACATTTTATCAAAGGCCACAAGAGTTAATGAAATTTTCATTGCTGAATCGAGCATATTTCCTCTGTTTCTGAATTGTTTTTATTTGTATATTTTATTGCTTGGTTGCACCAATAAATTAGGGTTTGAATCGGCATTTCAGATATTTCGCTATATTGCCACCCCGTAATTTTGCATAAGTGAATTATGCTTAAACTGTCTGGGATTTCGTCAATGAAGGTTCCGTTTTCGATTCCTGTTTCTTTTCTTCCTTTTTTTCTGACACAACTTTCCCTGAAATCGCAGTTTGTAATTCTATAACATCAGGCAAATCAAGTTCTAATATATCCTCATAAACCAATGCTTGACCCTCTATTTCTGTTAATTCCGCGATTAAGGCATAAGGAATTTCTTCTGATGATTTTGCTTTCATCTGTGCATGAAGTAAATCAATTCCTTTTCCGTCTTTAATAGTTGCAATTTTTCCGGAAGGTAAAGTTAAAGTTTTTGACATAAATTTTTCCTCTCTTAAATTTTTGGTTTTAATCTTATTTAAAATAGTGTTCAAAAGGTGTTCAAAATGGTCTGTATTTAATTTTTAGGGTTGGAATTATAAAAGAGTGCATTAAAAAATTTTTAAGGGGCTTTAAAAGGCTTCTGTCATTTTTAGTGACTCATATTTTTTTCTTGATGATATTTCAACCGGACTAAAAGGAACGGAGCAAGCTATAAGGGCAAGGGCTAACCCCCAAAACCTATCAGCGTGTCCGTTTACTTCGGAACTGTTAGAATCAAATCTTATATTTCATGCCTTTGTGGGAATTCGTCTTATTGAATGTAAATCTTCCCTTATGTCGTGTTCGGGCGGTATGAATACAGATTTATTTTCAAAGTTTATTCTTAGGTTGTATGCCATTTCTTCTTTTGATTTGTTTGTGAACATAACAGCTTCAACTCTATATTTGCCGAAATCTCTTTGTGCTGTTTCTGCAAGCTGCATACCTATACCGGTTGAATCAATGCAACATCTTCTTAATTTTGGGTGTTTCAGAATATTTGAAATTATTTCATATTGAATATGAAAAGGTGTTTTTTCTAAAACTTTTACTTTTCTTGTATATTTTGATTTTTCAAATGTTTCAAGACACCATACAACAGTTAAATCTTTTCTTCTGCCTATATCAATTCCCACATACAAATCGCCTTTTATATCTTCTAAAGGTTTTAGGACATCAGGCATTTCACAGGTAGAAATTAAATCATAAGGCAAGAATGAACAGGCTTCATCAATAGCAATGCAACAATATTCTTGCAGCCAGGTATATTCATCAAAGCAATCTCTTTTTTGTTCTTCAAGCCATTCTTCCTGTTCTTCATTTGTTGTTTTTCTTCCGAAAATCTTATCAACTAAGCCTTCTTTAACTGCCAATTGAATGGGGGTTGTATGCAACGACCATTTCAATATTCCTTTTAAAACTTGCGTTATAAACTTATAAAAAAGGCTTGTTTGTCCGTTATGAGTTGATAATATTCTTAAGGGGAAGCCCCAAGTTATACAGGGTTTTGCTGCTCGCCACATTTCAACAGGGTTTTTATGGTGTGCAAATTCATCAATAACGACTTTTCCGCCTTTTGACCTGAAAGCGTTAGGGTTTGATGATAAAGCGTGAATTTTTGTTCCGTTTGAAAATTCTATCACATAGGCTTTTATATCTTTATCGGAATCAATAACTTGTTCGCCTAAATCTTTTGCAACAACACTAAATAAATTTACCCATTTTTTACAATAGTCAATATACTCTCTTGCGGCTGATTCATCAGCAGAAGTAAACCAAACAGAAGGAATTTTGTTATAAACACAGTCGCGGACATCTTCATAACTTTGAACATAGGTAGCACCAATTCTTCTGGACTTTTCCCATATTTTGATTTTAGATTTATCTTTAAGCCACCTTAATTGATAAGGCAGAAAAAAAGATGTTTTATTGTTCTTCGTTTCTGACATCAGGTGTAATTCCTAAAACTTCTTCTTCAATTTGTGCAATGAGTTCAGGTGTTAAGCCCTTTGAAACCTTACCGGGCTTTTTAACAATATCTTCATAAGTTTTGACTTTGGTAAACATAGGAATTAACCGACAGAAAGCATACATTCTTCCTGTGTCTATTTTTTCCCCTGCTTCCATATCTTCCACAATTCCTTTCATAAGTTTTCTTGCAAACTCATAAATTTCTTCGTGAAAACATTGTTTTGATTTAAGAAACTTTTTACGTTTATTTGTCCAGTCGCCTTTTTGTTTCCAGGTGTAAACTGTTTTTGAACCGAGATGTAATTGTTTCGCAATATCTTCTATATTGCGAAACTCATAAATATATAATCTCTCGGCTTCGTTCATTAAATATTGCTTGCTATTCAAGTTCACACTCCAATTTTTTTATTTTTTCAGACAGCTCTCTCATTTCATTTTGTGCATTTGAAAGTCTTTCAACTGATACTGAAATTTTTTCAGTATCAAGTTTTAAGACTTCTTCATAAGGATTAAGTAATGAACGCAGCAAGAGAACAAGGCCTGAACACTCAGTATCAAGCGCCCTAAACTTCTTTTTACTTTCTGCAAGCATACCTTTAAGCTGTAATCTTTCAAGATTCATTTATGACACCTCTTTCTTTAATATCGGACACCATAAATTGTTATCTATTTTGCTTTCAATTCTTGAAAGTAAAGCAGCGTGATATTGGTTTGTTTCAAGCAAATCTTTTAATATTTCAAAATTATTCTGAATTATTTTCTCAAATGCTTTAACCTGTGCTTGATGATAGATATACCAGATAGCAAAGATTAAAGCCGGAAAACCTACATTTTCAACAAATGGGGAAAGTTCATTTAAAAATTCCATAGTTATACCTTATATTTTGTTCTCGTATTCACAGTTTATCCGCTTGTAACGGCAATTTACAAATGAACAATGCAAGTAAATTTTACTGAAATTTGCAATAAAAAATCTTTGCATAATTCATTTGTAATGCACTCATAGCAACGGTTAAACTGTGTTTATACAAGTAAAAAAGTTTTATATAGCGAGTTTTCGCTAACAAGAAAAAAAGAAGGTTTAATTTATGAAATTTTTTGAAGTTTTTAGAGCCGGTAAATATCCGCAAGGTGAATTTACTAAAAAACAAGTTGCAGAAATAGCAGCAAATTACGATCCAAAATTTTGTGAAGCACCTATAACTTTAGACCATGAACAAAGTGGCCCGGCTTATGGGTGGGTAGATGTTGCAAAAGCAGAAGGGGATATTTTAAAAGTCAGTTTTAAAGATACGCCTAAGGAATTTCAAGAAGAAGTTAATTCAGGAAAATATAAAAAAGTTTCCATTGAATTATATAAAAATCTTGAAGGGAAAGGCCCTTATTTGAAAGCCGTATCTTTTTTAGGTGCTGCAATTCCGCAAGTTAAAGGTTTGGAACCAGTTAAATTTATGGAAGGCGAATCTGAAATTTATGAATTTGAAGTTAAAACTGATGATTCTGAAAAGTTTTCAACAGAAGAAATTGAAGATTTGAAAAAGCAAGTTTCGGACTTAGAATTACAAGTTGCTAAATATAAGCAAAAAGACCAAAAACTTGAAACCATAAAATCTTTAAAAGAAAAAATTTCTGCTTTAAATGATGAAGTCAAGTCATTCAAAGAAAAAGCAGAAGGAAAAGAAGAAATTGAACAAGAGTTGAACAACATAAAAACAACTCTTAAAAACAAAGAATTTGAAGAATTTATTGAAAAACAAATCAATGCAGGCAAACTTGTTCCTGCAAATAAAGATGTGGTTTTGTCTGTTCTTCAAGAACTTGATAATGTTAAAAAATTCGGTGAAGATTCCCAAGCCGTTACCGACTTTAAGACTTTTATTGAATCTTTGCCGAAACAGATAACCTTTGAAGAAACTGCAACAAAGAGCAAACATTCAAACGGCAATTCTGATGATGAAAAATTTGCAAATGCTGATGAAAATTCTCTTGAAATATTTAAACAAGCAAAAGAATTGGCGGCAAAAGAAAACATCACTTTTAAGGAAGCACTTTTAAAATTAGACAATTTTACGGAATAACCCGAAGGAGCAAGAAAAAATGGGAAGATTAGAAGATTTAAGAATAAATGCTTACCTTTCGGAAGTTGCAAGAGGTTATAGAAACAATGCTTATGTTGCAGAATCTCTATTTCCTACAATTCAATCCGAAAAAGAGAAAATTGATATTTTTGAATTTAACAAAGAAGCATTTAACATTTATGACACAGAAAGAGCTATCAGGGCAAATTCTAATGTCATAAGTCCGCAAGGTTTTAAAAAACACACTACAACATTAACAGAACATGACCTGTCTTATCCTATTGATTACAGGGAAGAACAAGAAGCAGAAAAAATTAAATTGCAGCTTCACGCCACAAATGTTGTAACAAACGGACTTCAATTAAAACACGAAAAA
The DNA here is from genome assembly GCA_947630355.1 of Candidatus Gastranaerophilales bacterium. Classification (GTDB taxonomy): domain Bacteria; phylum Cyanobacteriota; class Vampirovibrionia; order Gastranaerophilales; family Gastranaerophilaceae; genus Avigastranaerophilus. The sequence goes on from CANRHJ010000016.1 coordinate 7,568, forward strand.
CAATGTGCTGATTTAGTTCAAAATCCCAATAATTATACAAACGATAATAAGTTGATACTATCGGGAACTTCTTGTTTTAATTACAAAGGTTCGGACCCGCAAGGCGTAATTGACGACGCAAAAAATGCAATTTCTCAAAAAATTGCACAAGACCCAAATACAATGGTTATAGGTCAAGAAGCTTGGCAAGTTTTGAAAAAGAATAGACAGTTAAGAAGTTTAATTTCTGATTCTAAAACAAAACTTGTAACGTTAGAACTTTTAAAAGAAATTTTTGAAGTTGAAAATATTGTAATCGGCAAATCAATTTTTGCAGACCAGAACGGCAAATTTGTTCGTATATGGAAAGACAGTATTGTATTAGCGTATGTTCCGGGTTTAGGAACTTCAAGAACGGAATATGATCCGTCATTTGCTTATACAGTACGCAAAAAAGACGCCCTTCAAATTGATGAATACACTAAGGAAGGTAATAAAGTTAAGTATATCAGAGCTACTGACATTTATACGCCTTTCTTGGTGGGGGCGGAAGCCGGTTATTTAATTTCTAATGTGAACGACCCGGATTATAACGCACAAAATGATGATACAGGTACATAAGAAATGGAAGGTAGAAATGGCTAAATATAAAATTAAACACACTTCTATTATGCACGACGGACACCTATATAAAGAAGGTTCCACAGTTGAATTAACAAAAGAACAAGCTACAAGGCTTGAAGATTTTATTACCCTGATTCCTGAAAAGAAATCGGAACCCACAACAAACAAAACTAAAACACAAAACACAAATAAAACTGCTGCAAATACGGCAGATAAAACAAAAACTGAAACCAAAACAGATGTAAAGGAAGGTGAAAAAAATGACAAATAAAACATATCAACCCCTTTTGATTCATTCTGTTAAAGCAGGTTCAGATGTTGAAGAACACAGATTTATTGGTTTTGACGGCAATTATTGTTCGGAAGGAAGCAAAGCCTTAGGTGTTTGTGATGTTTCTACTGAGAAAGACCAATTTGTCCCTGTTACTGTTTTTGGTTTCCTTTTGGTTACAGCCGGAGGAACGATTGAAGCCGGTTCTGCCGTAACATCTGACGCCAATGGAAAAGCTGTTACAGCTTCAGAAGATAATGAAATTAACGGATATGCTCTTGATTCTGCCGTTGCAGGTCAGGAAGTCAGAATTCTAAGAGGAATTTAAAATTGGCTTATTGCACAGTTGAAGATATAGAATTACAAACCTCTACCCCTACTCTATCGCAATTAACTTCTGATGAGGGGCAAGAAGCTGTTAATTGTGATGTTGCTCAGGAATCTATCCTTTATGCTTCTACCCTCATTGACGGATATTTGAGGGGGCGATATTCACTTCCCTTAAATATCCATTTTCCTTTACTAAGAATTCTCTGCATTGATTTAAGTATTCACAGGCTATATTCAAGAAGAATGAGAAATGAAATGCCGGAAGTGATTGAAAACAATTACAAAAATGCAATTCAAACTCTGAAAGATATTCAAAAGGGTGCTATTACTCTTGAATCAGAAAATGAGCTTTTGGAAAGTTCCTCTTTTAATCCTGATGAATACAGAACAAACAAAAAAATTATTGATAAATTATTCGGGAAAAACAAGCTCAATGAATATTAGAACAATAGAAAACATAATTATTCAAAAATTAAAAAACGAATTCCCCGAATTATTTGTTGAAGGATTTCCTGATAAACCGGAAGAATTTATATTGCTTCACCCGATAGGTGCTTTGTTGGTTCATTATCAAGGAAGTAATTTTTCAACAAGCGAGGCTTTCGGCTGCATAACACAAGAAAATAAAAAAGAATTCTCAATAACTATCGTTACAAGAGATTTACGTTCAAATAACGGCGCTTATGAGTATTTAGACAAAGTGAAAGAAGTCCTGACAGGTTTTAACCCTGATGAATGTTCTCAACTATACCCTATAAAAGACGGATTTGTTTCCGAAAAAGGCGGTATCTGGCAATATGCCATTAACTTTAATCTGATTACTCAAAATATTCAAGTATATTAACCCATTAAACACAAGGAGATTTTTATGCCTGCAAGTTTTCTTCATGGCGTTGAAACCATAGAAATAACAAAAGGAGCAAAAACAATTACAACAGTTAAAACTGCCGTTGTAGGAATTGTTGGAACTGCCCCTATTGAAGATGTTGCTGACGAATATAAAACAATAAATACCCCAACTCTGATATTAAATGAAGTTGAAGCTGTTAAATATTTTGGAAATCATAAATCAGGTTTTACTATTCCACAAGCACTTCAAGCTATATTCGACCAGGGTGCCGGCATAGCAATTGTAATAAATGTTTATGATCCTGATAAACACGAATCAGTTGAAGATGTTAAAGTGGCTGATATTATCGGGGGAATTGATGCAATAACAGGAAAAAGAACAGGTTTAAAAGCCTTTGAGGATTGTTATTCTCTTTTCGGTTATTATCCAAAAACAATTATTGCCCCTGTTTATTGTGAAGAAAATACCGTAGTTACTGAAATAAATACCATTTGCAATAAAATAAGAGCAATAGGAATCGTTGACGCACCTGTGGGGGCTACGGTTCAAGATGTTATAAAAGGCAGAGGACCACAAGGAACAATAAACTTTAATACTTCATCAGACAGGCTTATTTTATGTTATCCGCATTTAAAAGTTTATGATTCCGAAACAGATAAAATTCAATTACAGCCGTATTCTCAAAGATTAGCCGGTGTAATTGCCGCAAAAGATGTTGATAAAGGTTATCATTGGTCGCCTTCCAATACTGAAATTCAAGGCATTGTCGGTATTGAAAGACAATTGACTTCAATGATTAACGATCCTACAAGTGAAGTTAATACCTTAAATGAAGCCGGTGTTGTTACTGTATTTAATTCTTACGGTTCAGGTTTCAGAACTTGGGGAAACAGGTCTGCTGCTTATCCGAGTTCAACATTTGCCACAAACTTTATAAATGTCAGAAGAACTGCAGATATTCTTCATGAATCAGTTGAATATTCAATGCTTGATTTTATTGATTTTCCTATTGATAACGGACTTATTGATTCAATTTGCGAAACAGTAAATCAATTCATAAGAACTTTAATAGGCAGGGGAGCTTTAATTGACGGTAAATGTTCATTTAATCAAGACAAAAACCCTACAACCGAACTTGCAAACGGTCATTTAGTTTTTGACATTGAGTTTATGCCGCCTACACCTGCAGAAAGAATAACTTTTGAATCTTTCATTGATATTGAATTATTAAAATCTTTGGGGACAGCTTAGATGTACTGCTGTGTTAATAATAACGGTGATTTAGAAGTTCATACCATAAAAACAGACCTTTGTTTTAAATGCAAACAAATCTATAAATGCCCTCTATTACAAGCGATTCAAAAAGAATATGTATTTATGCACTATTCTGACATTGAAATTCAAGAGTGTGCATTATTCAAAAAATAAATTTAAGAGAGGAATTTACCCTTATGTCGAAAATAGAAATCAATAAGCTGACAAATGCCAATATTTATATGAATGGAAATAATCTTTTAGGCAGAGCCGAAGAAGTACAATTGCCGCAAATCAAGCATAAAATGGCAGAACATAAAGCTCTTGGAATGGTGGGTTCTGCTGAATTTTTTGCCGGTATTGACAAACTTGAATGTAAAATCAAATGGAATGCACTTTATCCGAATGTTTTAAGAGCCTGTGCTAATCCGTTTAATGCGGCAATGATTCAAGTTCGAGCTTCACTTGAAACTTACTCGGGAACAGGCAGAATAAGCGAGGTTCCTGCTACTGCTTTTATTATAGGAACATTTAAAGAGTTTCCTCTTGGAACAATAAAACCACATGAAAATGCTGAATATGAAACCACAATGTCGGTTACTTATGCAAAGCTAATTGTTGATAAACAAGAAATTTTTGAAATTGATGTTCTGCAAAATATTTATAAAGTTGGAATGATAGATGTTTTGAGTAAATTTAAAAAGAATGTGGGGGCTTAATGGAAGAAAGCCTTTTGCAAAATAAAAAACTCAAAACAAAATTAACTGACGAAATTGCCACAAGAAAACGTGCGCTTAATTTTTATTCGTTAGCAAATATTCTCCCCGATCCTGATATTGTACTCAGAAAGCAAGGCAAAGACATGAAGATTTACAAAGAATTACTTTGTGATTCTCATGTTTTCGCCTGCGTACAGTCAAGGAAAGCCGGCGTTTTATCATTGGAATGGGAAATAAACAGGGGACTTGATAAAGACGAAAATGCAGAACTTATTGAAAATCTGCTTAAAAAACTTGATATTCATAAACTTATTTCAGACATATTAGAAGCCACTCAATACGGTTTTCAGCCGTTAGAGATAATGTGGAAAAGAACTAAAAACGGTCAAATTTTGCCTGAAAAAATTGTCGCCAAACCTGCCGAATGGTTTTGTTTTGATAATGATAACAATTTAAAATTCAGAACCAAAGAAAATTATTATGGTTATGATGTACCTGACAAGAAGTTTTTACTTGTTCAGAATAACCCGACATATAATAATCCTTATGGCGAAAGAACCTTATCAAGAGTGTTTTGGCCTGTAACATTTAAAAAAGGCGGTATGAAATTTTGGGTAGTATTTACTGAAAAATACGGTATGCCGCATTTAATAGGAAAACACCCGAGAGGTTCAACAAAAGAAGAAACAAATTCTTTGGCAGATATGCTTGAAAGTATGGTTCAAGACGCAATTGCCGTAATTCCCGATGATTCAAGTGTTGAAATTCAAGAAGCGAACAAAACTTCTTCTGCTGATATTTACGAAAAACTTATAGATAAGATGAATTCGGAAATATCAAAAGCCGTTTTAGGTCAGACATTAACAACCGAAATAGGTTCAACAGGAAGTTATGCTGCTTCAAATACACACATGAAAGTTAGGCAAGATATTATTGATTCAGATAAAAAACTTGTAGAAAGTGCTATAAATCAGCTTATACATTGGATATATGAAATAAATTTTTCTTCTAATTCCGAAATTCCTGTTTTTGAAATGTATGAGCCCGAAGATGTGGATTTAACTCTTGCACAAAGGGACAAAATTCTTTATGACACAGGGGTTAATTTTAAAAAAGAATATTTTATCAAGACTTACGGACTTGAAGAAGAAGATTTTGAAATAAGAGAATTGAATTTTCCTATAAATCCCCCAATGTTCAAACAATTTAAGGAAGAACCGGAAGAACCTTATATTGAAGGACAGGCACAAATTGAAGAACTTTTTAAATTTATTTCTGAAGATAAATTGAACGAGCAAGGACAGGCAATTTTAGGACCATTTTTCTCGCTGCTTGAAAGCTGCAAATCTTATGAAGAATTTGAGCAACTTTTGCAAAATACAACATTAAAGAGCAAAAAGTTTGAACAAGATTTAACAAAAGCAATTTTCTTATGTGAATTACAGGGCAGAGCTGACGGCTTAACTCAATACTAATTCTACATAAATTTAATAATCATTTTTTAGCCCTATGGAGACATTATGACAAAACAATTAACTTTTTTTGACATCTTTTCAGGAATCGGCGGTTTTAGAATCGGACTTGAAAGAGCCGGTTTTAAGAGTGCGGGATATTGCGATAACAACAAATATGCCGTTCAGTTATACGAAAATTATTTTGATACAAAAGAGGAGTTTTATTTCAATGACATTACGCAAATCAACACAAAAGAACTGCCTGACTTTGACATCTTGTGTGCCGGTTTTCCTTGCCAGCCTTTTTCAATTTCTGGAAAAAGACAGGGATTTGAGGACACCAGAGGCACAATGTTTTTTGAAGTCGCACGAATTCTTAAAGACAAAAAACCAAAATACTTTATTCTCGAAAACGTTAGGGGCTTACTTAATCACGAAAACGGAAGGACTTTTGAAACTATCATCAATACCTTACACGACATTGGGTATAGTGTTCAATGGCAATTGCTTAACTCTAAATTCTTTGGCGTTCCTCAAAACAGGGAAAGAGTGTATATTGTCGGACATCTTGGAAAAGATTATCCACCAAAGATATTTCCTATCAACGGAATCGCGCAAGAAAAGGTTAAAAATATAGTTTCATATCCTTTTATTAAAAAGGGGTATCAGTCAAATGCAACATATTCACCTGACGGAATTATGGGCTGTTTAACAACAGGCTGTGCCGGTTTTATAGGTGATATTCCTGCAAATGAAGTTAAGAACCCGAAAGACATTAAATTTAGACGTTTAACGCCGAAAGAATGTTTTAGGTTACAAGGTTTTCCCGATGATATGGTTGATAAAGCCTTTGAAATCGGAATTTCACACACTCAATTATATAAAATGGCAGGCAATGCCGTAACGGTCAATGTCGTTTACGCTGTTGCAAGTCAGATAGCAAAAGCAGAGGAAGAAAATGCCAAATCTTAAAGGACTTTTCAAACTTTCCCCTGCTCTTGCAATTAAATATTTCAAGAACAAGAAAAATGTCAGTTCTTGGGATTGGTACGATATATGGCAAGATTCTCATAAAAAAGCCTTTACTGTTGCAAAAGCTATGAATAAACATGTTCTTGAAGATATTAGAACTTCGCTTGAAAAATCTCTTGAACAGGGAAAAACCTTTGAACAATTTAAAAAAGACTTGAAACCTACGCTGCAAAAACGCGGCTGGTGGGGTGAAATGATAGTCGTTGATAAAGAAGGTCAAGCAGAGAAAGTTCAACTCGGTTCTAATTATCGTCTGAAAACTATTTACAGGGTAAATATGCAAACTGCTTATCAAACAGGAAGATATAAAACCCAAATTGATAATGCAGATAATAGGCCATATTGGGAATATGTTGCTGTTATGGATTCATCAACAAGACCTGAACACGCTATGCTTAACGGTTTAGTGTTCAGGTATGATGATCCTTTTTGGAAAGCATTTTATCCCCCTAACGGGTGGAATTGCAGATGTAGAGTTAATGCACTTTCGCAATATAATCTCGATTCTAAAAATTTAAGTTCTGATATTTCTGACGGCAGAATTTCGGAAGAATACAGACTTGTCTCAAAGAAAACAGGGGAAATGAAACCTGTCAGCGTTTATACGGACCCCTTAACAGGAAAAAGAATTGCCCCTGATGTCGGCTGGTCTCATAATCCGGCAAGTGCATTAGTTGAAGAATAAACAGGGTTTAAATACTATTTAAGCCCTGTTTGAATAAGGAATAATTTATGCCTAAAAAATACAATTCAAAAGGTTTTATAAGGTGGATAGGCGGCAAAAGGTTATTAAGAAAAACAATTGCCCCTTTAATTCCTGATAATATTCAGAGCTATATTGAGCCCTTTGGTGGTGCTGCTTGGGTTATGTTTTACAAAGAAAAATGGGCTGATTTAGAAGTTTATAACGATTTAGACGGCAGACTTGTAAACCTTTTTAGAATCGTAAAATATCACCCACAGGCATTTAAAGACGAATTAAAATATTTACTCGGTTCAAGAGAAATCTTTTTTCAGTTTATGAATGGAACTTTTATAACTGATATTCAAAAAGCAGCACAATTTTATTTTATTGTTACTCGTTCTTTTGCCGGAAAGTGTGAAGCAATTGGACTTACAAAAAAATATCAAGGCGGCATTTGCAGGTCTCAAAAAAATTCTGTTGAAAAAATAGACGATATTCATTCAAGGCTTGATAAAGTCGTTATTGAGAATTTAGATTTTGAAGAACTTATTAAATATTACGATTTTGAGAACGCATTTTTCTATTGTGATCCGCCATATTCACAAGGTTATAAATACGGAATACAAAAACAGAAATTTGAACACGAAAGACTTTTTAATGTTCTGAAAAACATAAAAGGTCGTTTTTTACTTTCATATAATGACAGCCCTGAAATAAGAGAATTATACAAAGATTTCAATATTATTGAAATTGAAAGACTTAATTCTATGAATAATAAAACGCTTGGCGGTCATATTAAAGAAATTTATAAAGAATTACTTATTGCAAATTACCCTATTGAATTATGTCAGAAAAACCAATAGAAATTGAATTTGATAACACAGAAATAAATAATAAACTACTTGAACTTGCAAAAAGCTGTGAAAACCTCAGACCGTTTATGAAAAATGCAGCAGGAATTCTCTCTTATGCAGTAGAAGAAAATTTTAAGAATGAAGGGCGGCCTGAAAAATGGGTTGATTTATCGGAATCAACAAAAAAGCAAAGGCAAAAAATCGGAAAGTGGCCCGGACAAATTCTTCAAGTTACAACCCAACTTGCCCTGTCAGTTAATACTTTTTATGATGATGATTCCGCTGTTATCGGTTCTAATCTTGCTTATGCTGCAATACATCAATTGGGCGGAAAAGCCGGAAAGAATAGAAAAGTTAATATTCCGGCAAGACCATATTTGAAATTAACAGAGGATAATTTGAAGGAAATTCTACTTGCTGCCGAACAGTTTTTAAAGCAGTCTTGATTGCTTGAAAATAGTAATGTGTAGCAAATAGAAAGGAGCGAAAATATGACTACCGTAGAATCAATTAAAAACAAAAAAGATGTCGAGCATGTCGAAAGATATATTGAAACACAGAGATTACACTTTTACCAATGGCATCGATTGAAATAGCCTTAGACATTCAATCAAAAATACTCTTGGATTATGAAAAAGCAGGAATATTAAATTCTGAAATCAAAGAGGATAATTCAAGATATTACAGCCTCGGTGATTTAGAAAGAGCGAGAATTGCAACAATCCTAACTAAAAACAAAATAATAAAACTGCAAGGAGTAAAAGTTCTGCTCTCGATTTTATCTAAAACCAACATTAAACCTAAAGACCATTCCGGCTACATTCAAAGCATTTTAAAACTGCAAAACAATGGTTAATCAAGATACTATTATGCCCCTGTTATTTTAGGGGCATTTATTTAATTAACTATTTTTTACTGATAGATATTTTGACAACCTAAATACTACAAATAATAGCATTATCATATTATAAAAATTGTATGATTTTAAGTTTAGATTCATCAAGATAAACTTTTGATGCACGACCTTCATATACAATTTTAACTGTAATTTGGTCTTCAACCGCTTCTGTCATTGTGTATCTGTCAATAATATCGCCAAATACATCAAGAGTTGCATCGATTGGTGTTCCTGTAAAGCCGACATAAGTCGCATTTGGAAGTGAATCGTGCAGATATTTTGCAAAGCCGTATTTCTTTTCTGCTTTTTCTTCAGACATTACAATTCTCTGTTCTAAGTTTGTCTGAGAACGGTGAGCTTCATCAGAAATACAAATGATATTTTGACGATTACTTAAAAGATTTATATCTTCAGAGAATTTTTGAATGGTAGTTAAATAAACTCCGCCGCTTTCTCTGCCTTCAAGATGTGTTTTTAAATCCTCTCTTGATTTAACCTGCACAATAGTTTCATCGCCAATATACTTTGTCGCACATAAGAATTGTTCTGATATTTGATCGTCTAAATCAGTTCTATCTGTAATTAGAATTATTGTAGGACTTGCAAGAGTTTTATCTCTCATAAGTAATCTTGATAGGAATAACATCGTGAGAGATTTGCCGCATCCTGTCGTTCCCCAATATGTACCACCTTTACCATCGCCGTTCGGTTTGATATGAAGTTTAATATTATCTAATAACTTGCGTGAAGCGTAATACTGCGGATACCTGCAAACAATTTTCAAACTGTTTGTTGATTTATCCGGGAAATAAACAAAGTTATGAATTACATCAAGCAAAGTCTCTTTATTAAACAAGCCTTCAATCATTGTTTCTAATGAATCAATGCCGTCAGCTTCTTCACCCATGAATTCTGTTGTTCTCCAAGAATAGAAAAATTCATATTTGGCAAAAATAGAACCGCATTTATTATTTACACCGTCAGAAATCACACAAAAAGCATTATATTTAAATAATTCAGGAATATCTCTTGTGTATCTGATTGTTATTTGTTCAAATGCATCTTTAATTGTCGTGTTTTCTTTAACAGCACTTTTGAATTCAAATACTACTAACGGCAGACCGTTTATATAAATAATTGCATCAGGTATTCTTTTTTCAGTTCCCTGAATTTCTAACTGATTTACAACTTTGATTATGTTCTTTTCAGGGTTCTCATAATCAATAAAATTAATGTATAAATCCTGTTTTGTTTTATCTTCTCTTTTAATAATCAAACCTTCCATAATAAGGTTCATTATTTCTTTGTTGGAAGAATATAAATCAGCATTAGTATAATTATCAAATCTGCGTAATAAGGAATTAACTTCAAAGTCTGTTAAATCATAGTTCAACATCATAAAGTTTCTAAAATCATCACGAAGCAATACATCAGGCAATTCTTTATGAATATCATCGCCTTTGACATATTCATAATTTTGATTTCTTAAATTTTCGATTATTGCTGATTCTAATGATGCTTCGTTAAACATTTTCGATTCCTTTTTGATTAAATAAATGATAATTTAGCGGTTGAACTATCACTATTTTCTAACATTAATTTCGGGAGCAGAGTATCTTTAAGATTA
>CANRHJ010000017.1 GCA_947630355.1 Candidatus Gastranaerophilales bacterium
GCCGAAATAACTGCACGTGAAGCAATGAAAAGAACCAACCTAAAACCCACCTCTTTTTATAAGCTTGCAAAAAAATATAAGGCATGGGAATTCCAAAAAATAAATTTAGTATAATAAAATGGAAGGCCCATATTATAAAAAATAAGTTTATAACTTTGGTTTTCCAAATAATAATTAAAACTTAAAGAAAGAGATACACTTGGAAAACAAAGTAAAAACAAAAAAATTTGACAACAGTCATGTAAAAAATGCAGTTGAAAATACAAGCCTATTATTACAAGAAGAACTTTATCCTGAAATCAATAAAGACCAAACTGATAACTTTGACTTGACTTTGGAAAAAATGCCTGCGTTAAGCACAATGCAAAACAACCTGAAATCTTTAAAGAAAAAGCAGGCAATTCCCACAAAAAATCAAGCTTATCAACAATTTGATAAACTTAAAATGTATATTGATTTAGGACTATATTATAAAATAATCAAATTCGATTTTAATTTAAGCGAAAGCAATTTATTTAAATCAGATACACCCGAAAGACCTGAGACGTATTTAGAATGGCAAGATAGAACCAATAACTACTTTAAAACAATTGATCAAGTCTATGATATTAACCTTAAAAATAACGAATATAATAGATATATAGAAGATATAGAAGAAAACAAATGTGCCGAAAATGATTTTTGGGAAAATAGTGGGAATTTTAAGAAAAAATATAGATATCCAAATTGTAAAATTTCATATAAAAATAGTCCTTTAGGATTGATTAATATATATATTAAAAGTGATATATTATTTATCTATCTAACAGGCAAATTTACTTGGAATAATGGGGAAATAAACTACATTTCCAAAAATAATATAAAAGACGTTCTTGAAAATGTATGCATCTATTCAAATATAAGATTTGATGCTGAACAATTTATACTTCATGCAGGAGTTTATTTGTGTGATGTATGTATAGATATTCGTTTAGAAAAAGTAGAGAAATATATTGATGCAATTAGCTCATTATTACCTTTGGATAGCAACCGTTATAGAAATATGAAATTTGGCTCGCACGGATTAAAAATAAAAAGCAATGTAAAAAATGCAGGAAGCTCGCTAACTATATATGATAAAGAAAAAGAAATTTTAAGCAGCGTAAATAAATCAGAAAGACTAAAAGAAAAGTTAAAAGATATTATAGAAAATCCAAATTCTATAAAAAACATTTTACGTCTTGAAGTACAAATGTACAAATTGCAAGATATTAGAGCATTATTAAATATCCCTATGAAACAGGAAAGGAAAGTAAATCTTATTGACGTTCTTAATAGTACGGCAAAACCTATTTTAGCACGTTTCAAAAATTTTGGAGTGACAGAAGAAATACTTAAAGAAAAAATTGAAGGTTGGATTGAAGATAATAATAAAGAGAAGACTGAATTTAATACGGCAAAACAGTTACAAACTATGTTGGCTGCCGAAAGATATGCTGAAATTATAAAAGACAATAATTATGATATAAGACGTACAAAAACACATCTCAAAACAGAATATGGCATTTATAACTCATCATTAGTCAGCAATCTTACCAGTGTAATTAAAGAGAATTTTTGGAATTTCCTAATATATAGGAAGCCGAAAGCTATAAGATTGATTATAGATTTATTGGATAAAATTCATATTTATTACGGAAGAATATCCATGGAGGATACAAAATGTCTGGTAAGTTGACAGTAGAATTTGTATCGTCCGCTGAGACCTCAAGTGAAACATTATCAAATTTTTTAATAACACAACTTATGACGACAGTTACACAAATAGGCATTAGGGTCGATAAACCCGATAATGATGCTATAATAGAGAATGGGGAAGAACATGACAAAGAAGATTAAAAGTAACCGAAGAATTGTAGTAGGGTATGGCCGAGTTAGTTCTGCCGAGCAGGCTAATAGCCATTTAAGTTTAGATATGCAAAAAACTGAATGCGAAAAGAAAGCCTTATCAAAAGGCTATGAATTTATTTATTTTGAAGATGCAGGAAAAACAGGAGCAAATACAAACAGAAAAGGATTAAAAAATATGCTCAAGTATGTAAAAGAGCATAGAAATGAAGTTGTTTATGTTTGTGTATGGAAACTAGATCGCTTATCAAGATGCTTAGAAGATTTTTTTGCAGAGATTTTAAAACCAATTAAGAACTACGGTACAACGATAGCAAGTATTATGGAAAATTTTGATGATATAAGAAAAGTAAGAAAAGTTCTTGTAGGTGTTTATATAGGACAAGCAGAAGATGAACTTGATAATATTAAAGACAGAACAAGTTCAGTATTAAAAAATAGAGCAGAAAAAGGATACAAACTTGGTAAAGCACCTATAGGGTATTTGAATACAAAAGATGAACATAACCACGGAATTATAGTTCCTGACCCCCATAAAAAGGCTTATATAAAACGTTGCTATGAATTGTATGCTACAGGATTATTTTCTTATGAAAGAGTTGGTCAAGAACTTGCAAAATATGGTTTTGTTGATTGCAAGAAAAAACCATACTCAAAAAAACGCATTGAAGATATTTTAAAAAGCCCTGTTTATATAGGTAAAGTTACTTATAGAGATGATATATTTGATGGTATACATGAACCTATTATATCTTCTGAACTATTCTACAGAGTTCAGCTTGTTTTAAAAGGGGAAAATATTAAACGACCAAAAGGATTAGTTTATACATATTCTAATTTTATTAAATGTGCTAAGTGTGGTTATAGTATGGTAGCTATTACAAAACATGGGGCAAATAACAGCGGTACTTATGTATATTATCATTGTTCAAATTATTCTAAAGCACACAAGAAAGAAAAAAATATCAATGAAAACCTTATTGATGAAGCCATGCAAGAAGTAATAGAAAGTTTTGATATTACAGAAAAAAAAATTAAAGTCATTAAAAAAGAAATTTTTAAAGCTATTGATGATTTAAAGGAATATGAACATAAGTCTATAGATGAATTAAAGAAACAATATGATGAAATAGTAGATTGCATAGCCGAAAAGTTAATACAGAAGAATACTGATAAATTAGGAGTGAGTGAAACAACACGAACTGAAATTATAAGAAAATTAGAAACAAAAAAGGATAATTTGGCTCAACAAATAACCAACCTTACAGAAAATTCAAAAGATACTACTAAACGTATAAGTATATTAATTGATTTTGCAAATAGAATCCCCGAGCTTTATTTAAAAGCTACTTTAGAAGAAAAAAGATTAATACTTAACACTATCACGGAAAGCATTATCTATGATGAAGAAACTAATAAACTTAAAGTAAAATTAAGACCTGTATTTGAACATTTAAGACAAATAAAATTAAAAAAGAAACAAGAATTTTCACAAAGCTTAGAAACATTGAATGGAACTCTCGAAACTCGTTCAGATAGTGCAAAACAAGCTCTTAAAAATAACCGTTTGAATTTGACCAATGTAACAGTGATTGGAACTCGTCAAAATAGCTTAAATACTAAAATAGAGCCCATTTTTGAAGGCTCTAAAAAGTTAAATGTCGATGGCGGGACTTGAACCCGCAAGGAAAATCCACACGCCCCTCAAACGTGCGCGTATACCAATTCCGCCACATCGACATAGTTTTAAAAGTATTCAGTTGTCAAATTTAATCAGCCATTTGTGGCGGAAGGTTCTCGCAATACTCGAACCCCTCTCCTCGAACGATACTTAATCGTTCTCGTCGGCAGAGTGCCACATTGACATAGTTTTAAAAGTGTTCAGTTGTCAAATTTATACAATCTTTTTATTAAGGTTAGCCCCTAATATCTTAAAAATATTATCTTATGATAAACTTTTTTCGTCAATATTAAATATTTTGATTTTTTAGTGCTTATCAAATAAAATAAGTTTATGAATTACATTTGGTATTTTTTAATAGTTATTTCAATAGTTTTTGGCGCCATAAACGGCAAATTGCTGGATGTGGCGGGAGCAATATTTTCAGGCACCGAGCTTGCCGTTAAAGTAGTTCTTACTCTTCTTGGAATTATGACTTTTTGGCTCGGTATAATGAAAATAGCAGAAAAATCAGCTATTGTTGATTTTTTGTCAAAATTATTAAAACCGCTTGCAAAATTAATTTTCCCTGAATTGCCTAAAGATAGTCCTATTATTGGTGATATTGCCATGAACTTTTCGGCAAATGCATTAGGACTGGCTAATGCCGCAACTCCCATCGGTATAAAAGCTATGGAGGAAATGCAGGAACTTAACAATGATAAAGAAAGTGCAACAAATTCCATGTGTACTTTATTGGCTATGAATACTGCCGGTTTTCAGATTATTCCCGCTACAGTTATCGCAATACTTGCCGCAAACGGTTGCAAAAATCCTACGGATATTATTGTTCCTACTCTAATGGTTACAAGTATTGCTTTCGTTTGTGCTATATTTTTAGCAAAAATCTTTCAAAAAATCTTCCCGCCTCAAAAGAAAAACGAGGTAAGTTCTCATGATTAAAGAAATTATTAATTTGATATCTTTATGGGCTCTTCCTTCCGTTATTTTAATAATTTTAACAATTGCAATATTTCGTAAAGTTCCTATTTATGAAGCTTTTATTGAAGGTGCTAAAGACGGAATTAAAGTATGCTTTAATATTATCCCTTATTTGGTGGCTATAATTGTTGCTGTATCTATGCTAAGAGCATCAGGATTTATTGAAAACATATCTGCAGCCTTGTCGGGTATTTTAATTAAAATCCGTTTACCTGCTGACGTATTGCCGTTAACTATTGTACGCTCACTTTCAGGCAGTGCGGCTTTAGGCGTTTTCTCGGATATTATTTCAAATAACGATATTAACTCTTATACTTCAAAACTGGCTGCGATTATGATGGGAAGCAGTGAAACAACTTTCTATGTTTTAACCGTATATTTTGGGGCTGTCGGCATAAAGAAGTACAGATATGCTCTTTTAACAGGTGTATGTGCTGATTTTATCGGAATTATAGCTGCTGTTGCAGTTGCACGATTATTCTTTTCTTAATATATTTAATTGTATATTTAACACTTATTACTGCCGTTTTTACTTTTTTTATGATATATCCTTTTTTGTCATAAAAAAAAGCCACCTTTTCAGTGGTCTATTTCTGCATCCTAATGGTCTCTTTTGTGTTTATTATTTAGGAGTTTATATGTGTTCGGGGTTGTAATGTTTCATTTAGTGTTTTGCTTACACTTAAATCTTACATTATTATTATGACACATATAAAAAAGATGTCAAGTCCTATTTTTTTTATTTGTTAAGTTTTTTTAATTCGAATTTATTAACCTTTTATATTCTTTTTGCAATATTTCTTTGTTGTTAAAATATTCTATAAATTCCCATTCCGTTTCCTGCTCAGGTGAAATACACTTATTTATCACTTCTTCAAGGGGCTTTAAAATATTTTTTTCTGTATATTCCCTATAAACACTCCTGAATGCACCTAAATTCCCGCCTTGTTTATATACGTCCGTTAGATATTCCGTTAATTCCCGTCCGCCGCGCGATATTAATGCTTGTATATCATCCCATTTGACACTTGAGGTTCTCGCTTTTATACCTATTTTCGCAAATTCTTTCTTTATATATTCATTTTTCTTTTCCAAACTTTTGCTCTCTTCACGTCTCGCATATTGAAACGGTGTTTGTGCTTTAGGTACAAACGTTGAAAAGGAAGGAATTACATTAAATCCTTTATATTTTTGCTTTATTTCTTTACATAATTCTATAAATTCATCAATATCTTTATATGTTTCCGTCGGCAGACCGATTATACCGTATATCTTTACACCGTTAAAACCTTTTTCTGCCATCTTCTTTATTACTTCCATTATTGAAGATTTTGTTAAATTCTTGTTTATAACTCGCCTTAATCGTTCACTTCCTGCTTCTACGGCTATTGTAGCTGTTCTTTGACCGCATTTGTGCAGCATTTCCAATGTCTTATCCGATACGTAATCAGCCCTTAAAGAAGATACTGAAACTTCTATATCACTTATTTCTTCTTTTTTATTTATTATATACTCGCTAATTCTGTCTATATCGGGATGTGAACATATTAATGCACCTAATAACGCCAGTTTATTGGTATATTTTAATCCCGTTTCGATTTGTTTTATTATTTCTTCGTATGAGTAATATCTTACGGGAGAATTGATGTATGATGTCATACAAAACCCGCACCTTTGCGGACATCCGCGTTCTATTTCTATTATATATGTATCCGGAAAATAGCTGTTATGCGTAATAATCGGTGTTGCGGCACACTGCTTTAGCTGTGCTGTTGATTTCTTTACTCTGTAACCTTCCTCTTTTTTTACGGGAATATAAACGCCGTCTTCATCGCTTATTATATTTAATATCTCTTCTTTTGGCTTTCCTTTATTTTCTTTTATCAGCTTAAATATTTTTTGTATATTAGATTCGCAGTCACCTATCATTATAAAATCAAACAGTTTTGCAAAAGGCTCAGGATTTGCACTCAATACCGGACCGCCTCCGCATATTAACGGAAAATTCTCATCCCTGTCTTTACTGAAAAATGGTATTTTATACTTGTCTAAAATCTTTAATATACCTAAGTAATCAAGCTCAAATGAAAAAGAAAAAGTTATCACATCTATTTCGCGGCTGCTTATATCTGTTGTCTGCGTATCCGTAAATATACGTTCGGCTTTTATACCTTCTGTTGTATCAATATATTTAAACACTGTTAAATATCCCAGAGCAGACATTCCGATATTGTATACCGCAGGAAATGCACACCACACATTTAATTGATTGTTAACTTCTTTTCTTCTCGCGTATATATATCTTTCTTCTACTTGCATTCGTCTTCCGGTTTTTCCTTTTTACAAGTATTTATTGTCTTTAAATATAATTCATCAAACAGTGTTAACAATAAAGCAGCTATTGCGGGAGATAATATTACGCCCCATACTCCTAAAAATTGTGCGGATATTAAGAATGCAAAAATTATTATAATCGGGTGCAGATTTAAAAACTTTCCAAACACCAGCGGTCTTACAAAATTATTTGATATCCATTGTGCCGCTAAATATACTACTATTGTTAGTATTACTATTAATAACCCCTGTTGCGATGCACTTAATACTCCAAGTATAAATGCTAATGTCGGCCCTACTATGGGTACAATGTCTAATATACCTGCTATTAAACCCAATAATATTGCATACGGCACCTTTAATAACATTAACCCTACTGCCGTAAATATCGCAACTGTTGACATTGACAGTACCTGCGCTATTACGTATCCGCCTACTTTATGTTCTATATTTTCATATACCTCTTTCGCCCTATTTTTCATCTTCGGCGGAAATACCATTATTATTGCATCTCTGATTAAATGCTTCTCGTTTATCATATAAAATACTATTACGCTCATTGTTACTATTATTGTTATCATTTCCATTAAGGCCATAGTAAAGTTTATTGACTTATTTAAAACTCCGGATGCCATTTGTGATGTAGAATTTGTTATTGTGTCTATGTTTATAAATTCTATTAATGTTTTACCCATTACTGTTTTATTGCTTAGGAATGTTATCGTATTATTTATTAATTCCGGAATATTTGATATTAATTGATGAATTTCTTGTATTGAAATTGTTATTATCGGAATTAAAAATAATATACAAACCAAAAATGTTCCGATTATTACTATTGTTGAAGCTAATGAACGTTTCATTTTTTTCGATAACTTATCTACTGCCGGTGTCAGTGAACACGCCAGCACAAATGAACCAAATGCAAGTAATGCTATTGTTTTCATTTGTATTATCATCCATATTAAAAATATTATGACTATTCCGAACATTATGTTCTTTATATTTATATTTTTATTCCAAAACATTTGTTTCTCCTTTGTTGAAGCAATTATATCATATTTGTATCAATAAAAAAATTGTCCGAAAAAATTACGTTTCAAACGCGTGAAATATTTTCGGACATATTTTATACGTTAATTTTTTATTTACCCGTTTTATTGGTCATACTCTTTTTCAAATCCGAATAAAGAACTTACGGATTCTCCGTCATGAATTCTTGATATTGCTTCCCCTAATAATGGTGCTACGCTTAATTGGGTTATTTTTTCGGGCAGGAAGCTTTTGTTTAACGGTATCGTATTTGTTACGATTACTTCTTTTATCGGTGCTTTTTCCAATCTTTCTATAGCCGGACCCGAGAATACCGGATGAGTTGCACAAACGTATACATCTTTTGCTCCCTTTTCTTTTAATAATTGTGCAGCTCCGCATATTGTTCCTGCCGTATCTATTATGTCATCAAACATTATACAGGTTTTATCAGTTATATCACCAATTATATTTACGGCTATCGCCTCATTATGACGATTTCTTCTTTTGTCTATTATTGCCATCGGACAATTCATTTGCTTTGCGAAATATCTTGATCTTGTAACTCCGCCCATATCGGGGCTTACTATAACCAAATCTTCCTGCGGTATATTGAGTCTTTTTACGTAATCTACTATTACGGATGTTGCATAAATATGGTCAACCAATATGTTGAAAAAGCCTTGTATTTGGCCTGTATGCAAATCCATCGCGAGTATTCTGTCGGCACCTGCCGTTGTCAGTAAATCAGCCACCAATTTGGCTGTTATTGCTTCACGGCCTGATGTCTTTCTGTCTTGTCTTGCATATCCATAGTAAGGAATTACGGCAGTTATTGACTTAGCACTTGCTCTTTTAAAGGCATCTATTATTATTAACAGCTCCATTAAGTTCTCATTTACGGGATTGCATACAGGTTGTACTATAAATACATCATCCCCTCTAATGCTCTCCTGAACCTGTACATATATCTCGCCGTCCGCAAAGTTCTTAACTATCATAGGTCCTACCGTAGTCCCTAAATACTCTGCTATCTCCTGTGCCAGCTGCATGTTTGAACGTCCTGCAAACAGCTTTATATCATGCGTGGGATTTATTGTCTTTAACCCTTGCGGAAATGCCAATTCTAATTCCATTACTTTATGCCTCCTGAAAGCTTCTCAATCTTTTTCTTTACCCAATTGGTTATTTGTTTTAACGGTGCACGTGTTACCGCTAACGAATATGCTTCTATATCTTTTGTTATTACGCTTAGTGCACCTATCGATGCATTCTCATTTATTGTTACGGGAGCTACTAATACCGAATTAGACCCCGTATTTGCTCCGTCTTTTATTATTGTTTTACTTTTCACTTTGCTTATGGGATTATAATTTGCAGTTATTGTACCGGCACCTATATTTACGTGTTCTCCCAATTCCGCATCCCCTACATAGCTTAAATGAGATACATTTGTATTATCTTTTATTACGGATTTCTTTATTTCTACAAAATTCCCTATTCTTACATTGTTGCCTATTATTGCACCGTCACGTATATGTGAAAACGGACCTATTTTACATTTGCACCCTATCTTGTTCTTGCCTGTTATATATACGTTCGGCAATATTATTGTATCAGCGCCTATTTCCGTTTCGGGAGAAATAAATGTTGTATCGGGATCTGTTATTTGAACCCCTTCTTCCATTAATTTTATCAGTTTATTTCTGTTTATTATTTTTACTGCTTCCGCTAATTGCTGTTTGGAATTTATTCCGAATATTTCTTCTTTATTCTCTATAATATACGCCTGAACTTTTAAATTCTTTTCAACTGCCCATTTAACTATATCCGTTAAGTAATATTCGCCTTGTGCATTATCATTACGTAAATTGTTAAATGCCGATGAAATTTTACTCCAATTTACGCAATATATTCCGGCATTTACTTCTTTTACGGCTTTTTGTTCGGCAGTTGCATCTTTTTCTTCCGTTATTGCGGTAAATTTCTTATTTCGGTCTCTTATTATTCTTCCGTAATTTTTGGGGTTTTCAAAAATCGCCGACATTACCGTTAAATCGGCATCATTATTTTCATGAAAATCAATAAAATCTTTTAATGTTTTGCTGCTTATTATCGGTGTATCACCGCACAATATCAATACATATCCGTCATATCCGTTTAAATACGGAAGAGCTTTACTGACGGCATCCCCCGTGCCAAGCTGAGGCATCTGCATTATACATTTTGTACTGCCGTAATTATTTCTTATATAATTCTCAACCTGATCCGCTTCATGCCCGACTATTACAAAACTTTCATCAGCATATCCCGTATTATTTACGGCATCTAAAACATATCCAATCAACGGCTTGTTAAACATACAATGAAGAACTTTAGGCAAGTCAGATTTCATCCTTGTGCCCTTCCCGGCTGCAAGAATTATTGACTTTACTTTTTTATTCAACATATTTCCATCCCTTGCATATGTTTTATAATACTATTTTCATAAAAATTTTTAAATATAATTGTAAAGTTTTACTAATTTTAATTTATAAGTGACAAAAATAATATTGTTGTGTTTTAAGATAAATGTATGAGGAGGGTAAAATAATGATTGTAGAATCTGCAAAAATCAATAATAAGCCTACATTGAAAGCATGTGTTGTTAAAAGCGGAATTTATACTGCCGTCGCTTCAGGTTTATTTTTGCCGGAAACTTTGAAAGCAAGCATGAAAAATGCAATAATGGGAAAAGATAAATTTGTAAATGCAGCAAAAATGTCTGCCGAAAAAACTGCCGAATATCTTAATTCAAAGCCGAAAGCTTTAAATATTAATTTTTCAAACGTTGCCGATAAATTACCTAAAATTGATACTGAACAAATTGTGAAAAAGGCTGAAGAAATATATCCGGCAATTAAAAAGCAGGGTATGAAGATGCTTGGAGTGCTTGCTGCTATTACAGCTGTTAATTCGCTGGTATTGTTCGTTCGTCATAAAAATCAATCGGAAAAACAATAAATTTATCTAAAACAGTATAATAAACGGGTCTGTATAAGGTAATTTTACCCTTCAGGCCCGTATTGTTGTATATTTAATGATTATTCTTTTTTATAGTCAATATTCTTCAATAAAAATACTGTAGGTATAATAACCATAGCCGCAATTGAAAACATTCTGAAAGTATCCACAAATCCAAGCAGCGTGGATTGTTGAATTAATTGTTTATAAATCATGTTTTGAGCCATATACTCCGCCGTTGCGGGGTGAGTGTATTGTGCAAGTCCCGCAGCCATTGAAGAAAGTCTTTCCTGATAAATCGGATTTAAGTCATTTAAATGTTCAACCATATTATATTGATGCATTTGTGAACATCTTGCAATCATTGTGCCTGATAGTGACGTACCTATTGCTCCGCCTATATTTTTTAATAAATTTTGTAGTCCCGCTGCATTTGTCATTTGTTTATTACTTAATGTTACCGCCGATAATGCTATACTCGGAACCATTGAAAATCCCATACCGAGCCCCAATATAAAATTAGGTACTGATATTGATGTCATTGATATTTCCAAATTAACTTCACTTAACTGAAATCCGGCTATTCCTATACATATCAAACCTATGCATAATAATATCCTGTTATCCATTCTGTTTGCCAAAATACCGGATAATATTACCGATGTTAAACTTCCCGCTCCGCGAGGCATCATTGTTAATCCGCTCAAATATGCATTGTATCCCATTAAGGTCTGTAAAAATTGCGGTAATATTGCCATTGATGCCAATAACACCAAATTTACCACAACTTGAACAAGGGTTCCTATTGAAAAATTTTTATCCTGAAATACACTTAAATCTACAAGAGTATTCTTTCGTTTTAACTGGGAAATGAAAAAGAATATTGCGGATACAACGCATACTATTGCCATTCGCCTTACCCATAACGCATTAAACCAATCCGCATTGTTGCCTTTATCCAAAATAATCTGCAGAGTTACAAGCCATATTGTTAAAAGGAAAAATCCTATGGTATCTATCCTTATATTCTTTTGTTTCCTTGCATACGGCGGATCTTCCAGCAGGTATTTTATTAATACTATTGTTGTTACCCCGATTGGTATGTTGATAAAAAATATCCAAGACCAGTTAAGATTGTCCGTAATCCATCCGCCAAGTACCGGTCCTATGATTGGAGCTATGACAACAACCATTCCGAATAATGCCATCGCTTTCCCTCGTTCGCTTACGGAAAAGTTCTCAAGCAAAATTGCTTGTGCCAGCGGAAGTAAAGCGCCGCCGCCTATCCCCTGCAGTATTCTCGCAAATATCATCATCCCCAATGAATTTGATATCCCGCATAAAAACGAAGAACATACAAATAATATTACACTAAAGGTAAAGAATGCTTTTCTCCCCATTAATTTACAGAACCAGTCTACGGCAGGAATTATTATTCCCGATGCAATCAAATAACTTGTTAAAATCCATAAAGCTTCTTCTCTTGATGCACTAAAGCTTCCTGCCATATGTAACAATGCAACGTTTGCAATTGTTTCATCAAGAACAAACATAAATGCGGCTCCTATAATAGGAACCGATACAATCCACGGATTATATTTCGGAGTCCATCCCTCTTGTGTTTGTTCTTCCGCCATTATTATTTTACTCTTACTTTTGGTTCAACGCTCATTCCTGCTGAAATATTATATTCTTCAGGATTTATTTCTTCCGTAAAAACTATTTTAACGGGTATTCTTTGAACAATTTTAACGAACGAACCTACTGCATTTTCAGGCGGGAATAAACTTGATTTTGCACCTGATGCTTTTTGAATGCTGTCTATTTTCCCTTTAAATTTTTTATTCGGATAGGCATCAATTTTTATAACAACATCCTGACCCGGTTTCATTTTACCCACTTGGTTCTCTTTAAAGTTTGCTTCTATCCACACGTTATCGCTGACAAGCATAAATAACGGCTGACCTGCCTGAACAAACTTACCTTTGTCCACATTTTTATTTGTAACTGTGCCGGAATTCGGTGCTATTATATCTGTATATTTTAAATATAATTGCGCCTGATCTCTTTGAGCTTTTAAAATTCTTAAATTGGCATCCGCTACTTTATTATCGGAATCGGACAAAATATCTTCTTCAGCGGAGAGCAATTTTGCTTGTGCATTATCATACCTTGTTTGTGCGCTATCCAGTGTCTGTTGTGAAACTGCACCGGCTTTGTATAATTTTTTGTATCTGTCCAAATCTTTTTGTGCAAGCGAGACTTCTGAATTGACCGCACTCAATTTGGCTTTTGCTACCTTTTGTGAATATAGTGCTTTTTCATAAGCCGCTTTTGCCTGCTCATATTTAACTTCGTAATCAGCTTTATCTATTTTTGCTATTAAGTCGCCTTCTTGTATCTTTTGATTATCTTTTATATAAATCTCTTCTATCTGCCCTGAAACTCGCGGTGCTATTTGTACTATATCACTTTCTATATAAGCATCATCTGTTGATTCAAACCTTAATGAGTTTAAATAATAAGCGATTGCACACAATAAAGCGATGACACATATAATAATTGTAAGTGTACGTTTCTTAGGATTTTTTTCCTGTTCCTGATTTTTATTTTCGTCCATAATTAATTTGCTTTTCCTACTAAAATATATTAGTATGTAATTAAATTAATGGCAATACCCTATGTATTTTATTCGGAATAAAATTGTATGAAGTTAAAAAAAGTAATAACATTAATTTTAATATTAACCTTGTTTTTCGGTTATACGCCGGCAGAATCTTTTGCGGCTAAAAAAACATCCGTTGATATTGATAATACAATTTCTTATATAAACATTGACTGGTGGAAAAGCTTTGATGATGCGATTTTAACGGATTACATCCTAAAAGCTGCCGAATCTAACCATGACTTAAAAATTTCTTCCCTAAAGGTTGAAGAAGCAAGACAAAATAAGAATATTCAAAGGTCAAAAGAAATGCCGTCAGTCGGAATTGGAGCAGTGCCTGCTTTATATAAACTCCCCGCTTCAACGAGTTCTGACGGGCTTATTTCTCTTCCTATTTATGCAAGTTATGAACTTGATTTATTCGGCAAAAATCGCGATAAAACAAAATCTTTCGACAAATTAACCGAAATTTCCGCTCAAAATGAAAGAGCTGCCTATATTTCAGTAGTAAGCGCCGTAGGAAGCACTTATTATAATATTGTTAAACTTGATAAATTAATAAATCTTCAGGAAAAAATAATTAAAGACAGAAAACAAATTTATGATTTAATGAAATTAAGCAACGAAGAAGGTTTAATCTCGACGGCAGATACGGTTAATGCAAATAAAGCATACGTCAGAGCCAATGCCGACATGATTGAACTTAAAAAATCGCGTGAAAGACTTTTAAACATGCTTGCCGTATTAATCGGCGATACTCCCGAAAATAAAGAAAGCTTTACCCGTATTGCATACGATGAACTCGTAATTAATAAATCGGTACCCGATGCCATAAATTCAGATGTCATAGAAAATCGCCCCGACTATCTTTCCAGCGAAATAATGCTTGAAAAAACAGGAATTGATATAAGAGCGGCAAAAAAGGATTTTCTTCCGAGTTTTAACATTCTGGGGTTGATTTCATTCAGTTCAACCGAATTTTTAAGCAAAATGAACTGGACAAATGCTATCGCTGCTTTAGGTGGAGGTGCTTTACTTCCTTTATTTACGGGCGGGGCTAAGATTGCTAATTTAAAACTTCAAAAAAATAAGTATAATCAGGCTGTAGAAAATTATAAAAAAACATATCTTGTTTCGTTGCAGGAAGTTAATGATGCACTGTGCGATTTAAAATTAGGTAATGAAAAATATTTAAAAACTTTGGAAAGTTTTAATATTGAAAAATCCGACTTTTCCTACACTCAAATGAAATACAATGAGGGAATAATTTCTAACTTAGATTTACTTCAAAAAAAGGAAAATCTGCTTGTAACCGAAAAGCAGCTTACAAATGATAAAATAGATTATTTTATAAACCAAATAGGCTTATATAAAGCATCCGGCGCAAAAATATAAAGATATTTATATTAACTCGGATTTGTTTTATACTTAATCATGGATGACATGGTTTGAGAGGTTAATATGAATAATACGGTTGTAGTCGGCGCGCAGTGGGGAGATGAAGGCAAAGCAAAGATAACGGATTTACTTGCGCAGTATGCTGATGTAATAATCAGATATCAAGGCGGATGTAATGCAGGGCATACGGTTGTGGTAAACAATGAAACATATAAGTTTCATCTTATTCCTTCAGGTGTTTTGTATAATAATAAATTTTGCTTTATCGGCGCAGGCACGGTAATCCATCCCGAAACCTTCTTAACTGAAACTAAAGAACTTATTGAAAGAGGGGTAAATCTTTCATCATTAAAAATAAGTCCTTTAGCATCAATCACTCTCCCTTATCACATTGATATTGACGGCATAAGCGAAAGTTCATCCAAACAGGTTAAAATCGGCACTACTAAAAAAGGCATAGGTCCCACATATTCTGATAAGGCAGGCAGATACGGTCTTAAAATTCAGGATTTATATGATGATGAACTGTTAAATGCCAGATTAGATGCTATACTTCCTTTAAAAAA
Source organism: Candidatus Gastranaerophilales bacterium (assembly GCA_947630355.1). Lineage (GTDB taxonomy): Bacteria > Cyanobacteriota > Vampirovibrionia > Gastranaerophilales > Gastranaerophilaceae > Avigastranaerophilus. The sequence continues at coordinate 15,548 of CANRHJ010000017.1, forward strand.
TAAAATTTTGGAAAAAGTTTATAACTCTAAAACTTATTCTAAAGAAGAAATGATTAACCGATGCAGAGAATATGCGGAAATTTTCAGTCCTTATGTATGTTGGGATTGGGTAGAGAAGCTTTCTTCCGCATTAAAAGAGAATAAAAAAATCTTATTTGAAGGTGCTCAAGGTATAATGCTTGATATAGATTACGGGACATATCCTTTTGTTACCAGTTCAAGTCCTATAGGCGGCGGAGCGGCAACAGGAAGCGGTATAGGTCCTACGTATATTGATAATGTTATCGGTGTAACAAAAGCTTATGTAACAAGGGTTGGAGAAGGCCCCTTTATTACGGAATTAACTGATGAAACAGGTGAAAAAATAAGAAATATCGGACGTGAATTTGGAACAACAACAGGCAGGCCAAGACGCTGTGGCTGGTTTGATGCGGTTCTTTCCAGATATTGTGTTTTGGTAGGCGGTTTGACTCAAATGGCTATTACAAAAATTGATGTGTTTAATGACTTTGATGAGTTAAAAGTCTGCGTTGCCTATAAAGACACTCGTGACGGGAAAATTTATAAGGATTATCCGACAAATATTAACATGCATAAATATTTAGAACCCGTGTATGAAACATTTGAGGGGTGGAAAACTGATATATCGTGTGCAAAATCTTTAGAAGAACTTCCGAAGAATGCACGTATATACTTAAACAAGCTAGAAGAACTTGTTGGTATACCCGTTAAAATAATAAGTGTAGGTGCAGATAGAGAGCAGACAATTATTTTAGATAATCCTTTTAAGAATAAATAGAAAATAGAAAACAAATATTCTAATTATTTGTTTGTTTAAATTAGTAATATTAAACTGATAAATAACAAAAAGAAAAAATCGGTTGACTACAAAATATGTTCTTGTTATGTTATAAAAGTAAAGCAAATGCGCTTGTAGCTCAGTAGGTAGAGCACTCCCCTTTTAAGGGATAGGTCGCGCGTTCGAATCGCGCCAAGCGCACCATTTTAAAAACACCCTTCGGGGTGTTTTTTAATATGATTTTATTTCAAAATTGCGCGATGAGAACGCACAATGCGTAAGCATTGTATTACGTTCGAGCGGATTTTGCGTAGGCTGACTGAACGAAGTGACAGGAAGCCGAAGTTACACCGAAATAGTGAGCGGAAGTTTTTCGCAGAAAAACACAGCGAACGACTTGAAGGTGTGAAGCAATAATCCAAGATGCGCCAAGCGCACCATTTTAAAAACACCCTTCGGGGTGTTTTTTAATATGATTTTATTTCTATAATTTTTTCGGTTTGCGTTATCTTAAAATTTCCTGTTAATATTTACATATGATATAATATTTCTATGCAAAGAAGAGATTTTATAAAATATTGTCTTGGTTGTTCATGCCTGCTTTTTTTGTCAGGCGGGCTTTATTATACCAAACATATAACTCCGAATACAGATGAAAATAATGCTGATGACAAAAATTCAATATTGCATATTGAAATCCATTTAACGGAACATTGTAATTTGAAATGTAAATATTGCAGCCACTTTTCGGCTATTGCAAAAGAAGAATATTATGATGTTAATAAATATAAAAAAGATATGAAAAGATTATCAAAAATTACGGGCGGTAAAATAAATGTTATTCAATTGCTCGGCGGAGAACCTCTCTTGCACCCTGAAATTAATAAACTTATGAATATAACAAGATTTTATTTTCCCCATACCACTATTGATATTATAACTAACGGATTATTACTGGATAAAATGCCCGATTCTTTTTGGTCAAATTTAACTGATAAAAATATTAACCTTCTTATCAGTTTATATCCTATAAAACTTAATTGGGACCTAATTTTTGAAAAGAAGAAAAAATTCGGATGTCAAATTAAATCCGAAACCTTTGACGGAACAATAGATTTAACTCCGAATAATATAGAAAAGTATACAATTAAAGAATTCTACAAAGTAATGATAGATGAAACCGGCAGCCAGCCAAAAGATAACCAATGCTGGGCAAAAATAATTTGTACTAATTTTATTAACGGAAAAATATATCCTTGCTTTGTAGCTTCTAATATAAGACATTTTAACTCGTATTTTAATAAAAATATTAAATTAACGAATGAAGACTACATTGATATATATAAAATTAATTCAATAAATCAAATATTAGATTTCCTTAAACAAAAGAATAATATTTGTAAGTATTGTAGGGACCTGCGATTTGCGAATTCCGTTGCATGGGAATGCACTCAAAAGCATTTAATCTCCGAATGGACATAATGCTGATTTAAAAATCAACGCTTAAATATATAATTTCTTATAAGCTTCCTTTAATTAAAATATTTTTGCATTGTAAATCAATCTTAGGTTGGGTTAGCGCAGCGTAACCCAACATTTAATAATATTTTAATTACGTCAGCTTAAAACTTCGAATAATGAAA
>CANRHJ010000018.1 GCA_947630355.1 Candidatus Gastranaerophilales bacterium
AGACCGGTAAAAACAAAAAAGAAAGAAAAAAAGAATGTATTACAAGGTGTTGTACATATACAGTCAACATTCAATAATACAATCGTAACTTCAACGGATACACAAGGTAACGCTATTGCATGGGCATCAGCAGGCGGATGCGGATTTAAAGGTGCAAGAAAAGGAACACCTTTTGCAGCGCAATCAGCAGCTGAAAAAGTTGCAAAGCAATCAATAGATCAAGGTATGAAGAAAGTTGAAGTATACATAAAGGGACCGGGTTCAGGCAGAGAAACAGCTATAAGAGCAATACAGGCAGCCGGACTCGAAATAACTTTAATAAAGGACGTAACACCGATACCTCACAACGGATGCCGTCCTCCAAAGAGACGCAGAGTATAATAAAAAGAAAGTAAGGAGTCAAAATTGGCTAAATATACAGGACCATCAAATAAACTATATCGCAACTACGGTGTAAGCGATTTATCAAACAGAAAGCTGGTTTCTTCATTAAGGCAAAATGCTTCTGGTCAGCATGGTGCGGCAAGAAAAAAGCTTTCGGAATATGCTATTCACTTAAATGAAAAACAAAAAATTCGTTTAACATACTTATTAAGTGAAAAACAATTTGTAAGATATTACAAAGAAGCAAGCAGAAGAAAAGGTGTAACAGGTACCATATTGTTACAATTATTGGAATCAAGACTGGATAATATATTATTCAGAACGGGGTTTGCAATAACAAGAAAACAGGCAAGACAAATAGTAAATCACGGGCATGTATTGGTAAACGGAAAGAGGGTAGATATACCGTCATATATAGCAGAACCCGGAGATGAGATAACATTCAAAGCAGGCAGTAATGATTTTGTAAAGAATGTATTGGCATCTATAGATATGGCGATAGCTCCCGTATGGATGACCGTAGATAAAGATGCTTTGAAGATAAAATTTGACAGAATTCCGGAAAGAGAAGAGTTAGATCCGGAGTTAAAGGAACAGCTTGTAATTGAGTATTATTCTAAATAATTGTAGGAGATAATTATAATGGAATTAAAAATTAAATGTATTAATACAACAACCAGTTCAGACGGTTCACAATATGGTAAATATGTAGTGGAGCCGCTTGAAAAAGGATTTGGTACAACAATAGGAAATGCACTCAGGAGACTTTCATCATTAGAGGGTGCGGCTGTTACATCAATAAGAATTGAAGGTATAACACATGAATATACATCAATTCCGGGAATTGTAGAAGATGCAATAGATATAATGCTTAATTTAAAGGGTTTAACCGTAAAGACGGAGGATAAAGATCCGCAGCATTTAAGACTTGATATAGACAGACCCGGACCGGTATTGGCAAGTGACTTACAATTACCGGCAGGAGTAAAGGTAGTAAATCCTGATTGGTTAATATGTACTATATCCGAAGGCGGAAGTATTTCTGCAGATATTACGGTTGAAACGGGAAAAGGATACAGAACCGTAGATGTATTAAAAGAAAATAAAGGCAGCATACCGATAGATTTGTTACCTATAGATGCATCATTCATGCCTATAAAGAGAGTAAGCTACAATGTTGAAAATACACGTGTAGGAGATGTAATTGATTATGACAAGTTGACTTTAGAAATATGGTCAAACGGAAGCATAGATGTATCAAGTGCATTAAGCCAAGCAGCAAACTTATTAATAGAACATTTTATGCAAATAGCATCAATAACAGGTCAACCTGCGGTATTACCCAGTCAGCATGTGGTAGAGGAAGTTGAAGATGAAGCACCTGCTCCTTCCATATCAATAGAGGATTTGGAGTTATCGGTAAGAGCATATAACTGCTTAAAGAGAGCAAGTATTAATTCTTTAGCTGAATTATTAAAGAAATCGGAACATGATTTATTGAATATAAAGAATTTCGGAAAGAAATCATCCGATGAAGTAATAGAGAAATTACATCAGGTAGGATTGGAACTTCAACCAAATCCTGAGGGTGTAGAACTTGAAGAAGTATAAATATAATAATACAAAAGGACAAATAAAATGAGACACCAATGCACAAGAAACAAACTGTCAAGACCGCAAGACCAAAGAAAGGCCTTGTTAAGGTCGTTGGCTACAGAATTGTTCTTACATGGCGAGATTAAAACGACTATATCAAAGGCGAAGGCATTAAAACCTTATGCTGAAGAGTTAGTAACGCTTGCTAAAAGGGGCGATTTACATGCCAGAAGACAGGCAGCAAGATGTATATTCAATGTAGAAACATCTAAATTTGTCGATTCTAAAACAGGTGAAGTATTTGACAGTTTACAGGAAGGAAAAAAGTTAAAGCCGCAGACTGTATTAAGGAAGTTATTCACTGAAATCGGCAAGCAGTATGAAACAAGGAATGGCGGATATACAAGGATATATCACCTTCCGCCCAGACGCGGAGACGGCGTAGAGATGGCATTAATCCAATTAGTGTAATGGCCAGATATTTAATAGAACTGGAGTACATAGGAACGAGCTATCAAGGCAGCCAAAAACAGCCAAAAAAGATGCACAACAGCAACAAGCCCGTAATAACAGTACAGGATGAGCTGGAAAAAGCAATCAGTACATTGACAAAAACAGAAATCAAAACAATATTCTCAGGCCGAACCGATGCCGGAGTTCATGCAAAAGGACAGGTGGTCCATTTTGACACGGAGCATGAAATATACCCGAGTAAGTTCATTAATTCGCTTAACGGTCTTCTTCCAAAAACAATAAGTGTTAAGCGATTAATAAAGGTGGAGAAATCGTTTCACGCACAAAAAAGCGCACTGGCGAGACACTATAGGTATACAATAGTAAACAGACAGCAGCGAAGTGCGTGGGACGAACATTGTTTGCTGGTGAGGTATCCGATAGATATAGAGCGAATAAACAAAGCGCTTGGTTATTTAGTCGGTGAGCATGATTTTTCCGCATTCAGAAAGACACGCACGACAAACCCTGCCAGAGTATGCAATATGTATAAAGCACAAGCCGTAAAGGATGGTGATTTTGTATATATAGACTTTATTGCAGACAGATTTTTGTACAATATGATCAGATTGATCGTCGGAACTCTCCTTCGGATTGAGAGTACTTCCGGAAAAGCAGAGGAAATGAAGGAAATACTTGATTCGAGGGATATAACAAAAGCAGGTTCGACCATAAGCCCTGAGGGGCTGACATTAGTAGAAGTAATATATAATAAAATAGATGGAGAAAGCAAATGAAAACATATTCAGCTAAACCTCTTGAAGTGGAAAGAAAGTGGTACATACTGGATGCGGAAGGACAGACCTTAGGCAGATTAGCAGTATTAGCCGCAGATTTATTAAGAGGAAAGCACAAACCCCAATACACACCGAACGTAGATACAGGTGATTTTGTAATAGTAATAAACGCAGAGAAAATTCAGGTAACCGGGAAAAAAGAAACAGGTAAGATATATTATCATCATACCGGATATCCGGGCGGATTAAAGTCTGCATCTTTCAAAGAATTAATGGAAAAAGATGCGGTAAAAGTAATAGAAAAAGCCGTAAAAGGCATGTTACCTCACAATACGTTAGGACAAGAGCAATTTAATAAATTAAAGGTATATAAAGGAGCAGAGCATCCGCATGCTGCACAAAAACCCGAAAAATATACGGAAACGGAGGCTAAATAATGGCAGATAAAGAGATTATGGCAACCGGAAGAAGAAAGACCGCGATTGCAGTTGTAAAATTAGTAAAAGGAAAAGGCAGAGTTTTTGTAAACGGTAAAACTTTTTCGGATTATTTCGGCAGCAGAGCAGCATTAGAAATGATGGTATACAGACCTTTAGCATTAACAGATAACCAAGAAAGCTATGATGTAAGAGTAAAGACTGTAGGCGGCGGTGTAACGGCGCAAGCAGGTGCTATCAGGCATGGTATTTCAAGGGCGTTATTAAAAATTAATGAAGAATATAAGACTGTATTAAAGTCCGAAGGATTATTAACCAGAGATGCTCGTGTTAAAGAACGTAAAAAATACGGACGTAAAAGAGCCAGAAAGAGATTTCAATTCTCTAAACGTTAATATTCGTTTGATAATTATATATTTTATATCTTTATATTATCAATTTATGAAGAGTCTGAGCATTCGGACAGTGATGATGAGCCGGCCGCTGTTATATAACGAAGGATAATTGAGTAAGTACAAGAAGCCGCGCGCAATCAAATAATCAATTAAAAATAAAGTTTGAAAATCAATACTAAGTTTTAAACTTACCTCTAACAATCAGAATTATGAATATTTGAAATATTAAAATGAAAATTCATAAAATCGGTTATTGAGATAAAATACGGTACAGATTGGAAAACTTTATTTTTTTATTACAATTTTTTTAAATTATAACAAATTATTATATGTTTACTTTTTATATAAATAAATTGCAAAAGCGGAAGATGCGGCAATATAACCGAGAGAAAAGAAATGAAAATTGCTGGAATTAACAACAGAATAAATATTATAAACAAGCAAGTAAAAAAACCGGTTAAACGGGATGGAGCTTTATCATTTAAAGGCAGTGATAATATATTGGCCGTAACATTAAAAGGACTTGGAATGCAGGGAAATTCCGTAATAATTAATCCTTTAATACAGACTTCACGGGATGATGTACTAAGCGTAAAGAGATGTGCAGGGCAAATATTAACAAAGTCCGAAGAAGAAAAGGAAGAAGGGTATAAAATATCCGAGAATGGTTATAAATATTTGCAGGAAGGAGAAGAAGAGTATAGAAAATTAAAGATAAATAAACTTTTAGCAGCAAATAAATATAAGAAGGCAAATGATTTATATAATACGGCTTTTAAAATTATGAAAAGGGGAACAGACAAGAAATACGAAGCTTTATATAATTTGCGGGGAGTTTTGAGTCTGATAAATGAAGTAAAAAGCGAGATGGGTGACATAAATCAATTTGCCGAAATAATCTTATATGACGGACGTTATAGGAAATATGATGCGAAAACGAATAAAATAGAATGGGATGTTAAATTTGATACGGATTCTTATACAATAAGAAGATATAATAATAAGAACAATACATTAGACGTAATAACCTGCAGTTATGATTCAAATGATATAAAATACAGTTGCGGAAGCAAGATTAGTTCCAGAGGCGAAAATGAAGTTGAAGCATTTTATGTATATAAATTCGGAAATCCTGAAACTATACAGGAAAATATAAAAATATGTGATGACGGAAGTGTATTAATAGATGATGAATATGAATATGCAGACGGTGAATTTATAAGAAAATCTGAAGGAATAAGATATAAAGATACTGGAGAAAATATAACAACATCGGTTAAAGATGTTGAGTACGGATTTAATGGCGGTAAGCCGGTATGTATAAATCAAGATTTAACAATAATAACAAATAAATTAAGAATAGTAAAAGAGAAAGTGGAAGAACATATCGGATATAAAGACGGCAAAGTGACAGTAGAAGAAGGTACCGAAATACTGGCGGGAAAACAGGAGAATACACATATATATAATATGCGGGCAAAATATCAATTTGAGACAAGAGATATAACGGATGTACAGAAAAACATATCAATAAACGAAGATAGCGGTGAGATACGTTTCAAAGAACGATACGGATTTGCAAAGAACGGATATAGTTTTGTGTTCAAAAACGGATATTCCGATAATGAACACTGCGGTTATGATAAGAGTTATAAATATAAAGATTCTAATTTGTGTCAGGTTGAATTATTTTATGATAATGTACCCGAAAAAGACAGCAGGTGTCAGGAAGTATATATATACAATGATAATATGCTGCAAGGGATGTCGGAGGAATATAAGACAAGAAAAGATAAAACGTCTGCCTGCAAAAAATATTACGAATTTCAGAACGATGTATTGGTAAATGTAATGGAAGGCGTGAATTATCAATTGGATAAAACAAAGAATATAAATCAATTTTACAATTATGATTATGAGAGCGAGAAATTGTTAATGGCTGCTGAAGGATATAATTACAGTAGTACGTCAGGAATAAATTACAAAAAAGGATATAATTTTTTAAATGACAGATTATTTTTATACCGTAATAATTATAATGAAGACGAAAACGGAAACTATATAATGGGACAGTATATGTATTTCCCGTTTGATACGGATTAAAAAAAGTAGCAAATAAAAAAATGTTTGTTTTTTACATGCAGATACAAAGAAACAAAAAAGATAAAAAAGGATAAAAAAATGAACGTAGAAAAAGTAACGAATGCAGCATCATCAGGAATACGCAGATTAAGCGAAAACAGAGTAACACAAACAAATAAAACTGCTAATTTTGAAAGAGAGGATAATAAATCAGGTGCACTTGAAGGTCAATCGGTAATGGGCCGTGCGGATGTAGAATTATCAAAAACAAAAAATGATAATATACAGTTACTGAAGATACAATCAGAAGGCAGAGCATGTTTAATGAACGGAGCTAATTTATATAAAATGGGAGAAGTATATTTAAATGATTCCCGTGAAATAACAGATGTAATGCTGAAAGAAATAAGAAGGAGTTTAAATAGGGATCCTAATTCGGTAAAAGAAAAAAACGGGGAAAAGTATTTTGCTGATTATGATGCAAAAAGGCGTGCATACAGGAAGGCTGTATACACAACAGACGGCGGAAATATACAAATAGAAAAAATACTGGTGATTAATGCCGAAGATAAAACAACAAGATTAATAAGATTAAATTCATATAATGTTATAAAAGAGGTATATAGTCATTTAAACGGAGATATAGATAAAGATGATTACAGCTGCAATTTTGAGTTTGCGTATACAAACAATAATTTACAGCAAGCATATACGAAATACAGACAGAAACCTGACGGTGCATATGAGTGTAAAGAATTTGTTAAATATAATGACGGAAAAGTAATATCAGTAACCAAAGGGTGTAGCGGTGAAGCAGACGGAAGATTTTGCAACGAGAAAGATTTTCAGTACAAAGACGGTAAATTGGTAAAATATACTGAAGGAGTAAAGAAAGTATCGGATGTTATATGGGAAAAACGTAAAGAAATAACATTTGAAAACGATGAATTAAAAACACACGGAGAAGGATTTATAAGATTAATCGGCGGAGACTGGATTCAACAAAAAAAATAACAAGTTAAAAATTTCAAAATAAGATTCAGCCATAAACTGTTAAAAAACTTAATGAAACTGTATCCGTGAAGTGCTTTTGAATAATTAAAAAAGAATAACTTTTGAATTAAATAGTTATTCTTTTTTATTTGATGAAGTATAAATTATGAATATGGGCTGAAATTTTTCGGACAATTTTTTTCCGAAAAGCTGATGGAATTTTTACAAAACTGAAATATAATTGTATAATATAGGGAAAGAGTATAAGTAAAAAGGTGAAATATGACAACAACAGCCAATAAAGAAGGAGTAATAACTCAGATAATCGGACCGGTAATAGATATAGAATTTGAAAAAGGGGAATTGCCGGAGATAAATGATTCTGTAGAAATAGAAGCAGGAGAAGGGAAGAGAGTAGTAGCCGAAGTTCAACAGCATATGGGAGAGAACCGTGTTCGAACGGTAGCGATGTCGTCGACCGACGGAATAAAGCGGGGGATGAAAGTAAAGAACACCGGTGAACCGATAAAAATACCCGTAGGTAAGAATATATTAGGCAGAATAATGAATGTATTGGGCGAGCCTGTTGATAATGCAGGCGGGATAGAAGCTGAGTCATATTTACCGATACACAGAAAATCACCGACATTAACCGAGCAGAATACCGATATAGAGATATTGGAAACAGGTATAAAAGCGATAGATTTGCTTCAACCGTATCAAAAAGGCGGGAAAATAGGATTATTTGGAGGAGCAGGAGTCGGAAAGACAGTATTAATAATGGAATTAATACACAATATAGCATCCGAGCATGCCGGAGTTTCGGTATTTGGCGGAGTAGGTGAGAGAACCCGTGAAGGTAATGATTTATGGAATGAGATGAAGGAATCAGGGGTAATAGATAAGGTTGCATTAATATACGGGCAGATGAATGAGCCGCCGGGAGCCAGAATGAGAGTAGGCTTATCGGCACTGACGGCTGCAGAGTATTTTAGAGACTATTCAAAGCAGGATGTATTGTTATTTATAGATAATATATTCAGATTTGTGCAGGCAGGTTCCGAAGTATCCGCATTATTAGGCAGGATGCCGTCAGCAGTAGGATATCAACCCACATTAGCAAATGAGATGGGGGAATTACAAGAGAGAATAACATCTACGAAGGATGGTTCAATTACCTCCGTACAGGCGATATACGTACCTGCGGATGATTTAACCGATCCGGCTCCTGCAACAACATTTTCACATTTGGATGCATCAACTGTATTATCAAGGCAGATAGCATCACTTGGAATATACCCCGCAGTTGATCCTTTGGCATCAAACAGTAAGGTGCTTGATCCTTTGATAATAGGTGAAGAGCATTATAATACGGCAAGAAAAGTGCTGGAAATATTACAAAAGTATCAGGAATTGCAGGATATAATAGCGATATTGGGAATGGATGAGTTAAGCGAAGAAGATAAAGAGACGGTAAATCGAGCAAGAAAGATACAGAAGTTTTTATCGCAGCCGTTCTTTGTAGCGGAACAGTTTTCGGGAATAGAAGGCAGATATGTAAAACTGGAAGATACAATAGAAGGGTTTAAAGGAATAATTGAAGGGAAATATGATAACATACCCGAACAGGCATTTTATATGGCAGGAACCATAGAAGATGTAAAGAAAAATGCGGAAAAGATAAAAGCATGAGTGAAAAGAGAATAAAATTCAAAATAATAACGCCGGAGAAAACGGTCTACGCTGAAGAAGTAGATTATGTAGGTGCGCAAGGAGTAAAAGGAAGTTTTGGAGTAATGCCAAACCATATACCTTTTATGACAACATTGGATATAGATACTGCGAAAGTATTAAAAGACGGCCGCGAAGAAATATTTTCCATAATGGGCGGAGTATTTCAATTTAAGGATAATGAGGCAATAATATTGACGGAGGCGGCAGAGCGAGGGAGTGATATAGATGCATCACGAGCAAAGCTGGCGAAAGAAAGGGCGGAGGCTTTAAAAAGCAGCGCTCAGACCGAGCGTGAAATTAAGAAAGCCGATATGGCAATAGCCAAAGCTATGGCAAGATTAAAAGCCGCATCAAAAAATTAAGAGGAATAAATGAGTACATATATAAAAGAATATATATTTTTAGCATTGGGTGCAATAATATATGCATTTGCCATAGAGGGATTTCTGATACCGAGTCATATAATAGACGGAGGAGTAACCGGAGTATCAATGATATTAAATACGATAACCGGCAAGGCTCTTGGCGTGTTTATAGTCGGGATAAATATACCGTTTATAATGCTGGCGCTGCAAAAGTTGGGTAAACGTTTTGTGTTTTCCACATTTTTTTCAATAATAGTGTTTGCCGTAAGTGTAACAATATTCTCACAGTGTTTTCACGGTCATTGTGTAATAGAGGGTTTGGAGTTATTCTTGGCGGCAATATTCGGAGGATTAATATTAGGCGCCGGAGTGGGTTTAATAATAAGAAACGGAGCATCAGTAGACGGTACGGAGATATTGGCAATATATGTAACAAGAAAGATAAGTTTTTCCGTAGGTGAAATAATAATGTTTATAAATATGTTTATTTTTGGAGTAGCGGGTTTTGTATATGATTGGCAGCATGCGCTATATTCAATAATAACTTATTTCGTGGCATATAAGACTATGGATGTTGTAATAGAAGGTTTAAACGAATCAAAGTCGGTATTTGTAATAACGGATTACTCGGAAGAAATCGGAAAAGATATAATGGAGAAAATGGATGTAAGCGTAACTTATATTGATGCATTGGGCGGATATTCCGGCATGGAAAAAAGGATGATATATTGTGTTATTTCAAGGCTGCAAGTACCGAAATTAAAGGAGATTACAAAGAATATAGACCCGAGAGCTTTTATCGCAATAGAGAATGTATATGAAGTGGAAGGTGTAAGAGTAAAGAAGAAAAAAATATAGTTTTGAAAAACATGTATTTTTGAGTTAAATTAAAAAAATAACAGTAGAATGATAGGAAAGAATATGCAAACAAGGACATCAATGAAAACGCATGGATGCGGTGAAGTAAAAAAAGAAGATACGGGAAAGAGAATAACATTAGCCGGATGGGTATCAGCAGTAAGGGATTTAGGCGGAATAATATTTGTAGAATTAAGAGACAGAAGCGGGGTTTTTCAATTAGTATCAGATCCGAAGAAAAATCCTGAAGTATACGATATATTCGGGAAATTAAGAGATGAATATGTAATAAAAGCAAGCGGAGAGGTATCAATAAGACCCGATGAGACTTATAATCCGAAACTACCGACGGGTGAAATAGAAATATACCCAACCGAGATAGAGATATTGTCAACATCTGCAGTATTACCGTTTCCGTTGAATGATGAAAGCGTTAATGAAGATTTAAGATTAAAATACAGATATTTGGATTTGAGACAGGAAAAAGTATTAAATTGTTTAAAATTAAGACACAAAATCGTAAAAACCATAAGAAATTATTTGGATAATCAGAATTTTATGGAGGTAGAAACGCCTGTATTGATAAAAACCACGCCGGAAGGAGCAAGGGATTATCTTGTACCGAGCCGTGTTCAGCCGGGTAAGTTCTATGCACTGCCGCAATCGCCTCAAATATTTAAGCAATTGTTAATGGTAGGAGGAATAGAACGGTATTATCAAATAGCTAAATGCTTTAGAGATGAAGATTTAAGAGCTGATCGTCAGCCTGAATTTACGCAGGTGGATATGGAAATGTCTTTTGTGGAGCAAAAAGACATAATGGAGATGGTTGAAGGACTGTTAAGAGAAGTATTCAGGCTGGTTGACTATGAAATTCCCGAGAAACTTCCCGTAATAACATATCAAGAGGCTATGGATAAATACGGTTCTGACAGACCTGATTTACGTTTTGGACTGGAACTTTTTGATATCGGAGATATATTAATAAATTCAAATTTTGAAATAATAAAGGATACATTGAAGCAGGGCGGAATAGTAAGAGCAATAAAGATACCCGGAATAGCGGGATATTCAAGAAAAGAGATAGATGATTTAACAAAATTAGCAATATCTTTCGGAGCGAAGGCGCTTGCGAATATAATGTATCTTGAAGACGGAACTGCTAAATCACCGGTATTAAAGTTTTTAACGGAAGAACAGGCAGATGCCATAAAAGAACGTGCAGGAGCAAAAGCAGGTGATGTAGTATTCTTTGTGGCCGATAAACCTAAAATAACATACGATGTAATGGGCAGATTCAGATTATATTTTGGTGAAAAACTCGGGTTAATAAATCCGGATGCACATGCGTTGTTATGGGTAGTAGATTTCCCGATGTTTGAATACAGCGAGGAGGACGGAAGATATGTATCAGTGCATCATCCTTTTACAATGCCTAATTTGGAAGATATAGATAAAATGGAAACGGATCCTGCTCATTGTCGTTCAATTGCTTATGATATAGTATATAACGGGAATGAATTAGGCGGCGGTTCAGTAAGAATACATTCATCCGAGATACAACAAAGAGTATTTAAAGCATTGGGATTAAGTGAAGAAGAAACTCAAGAGAAATTCGGATTTATGATAAATGCCTTCAGATACGGGACACCACCGCATGCCGGATTAGCGCTTGGGTTAGACAGAGTGGTTGCATTATTGGCAAAAACAAATTCAATAAGAGACGTAATAGCATTTCCTAAGAATTCGGCAGCAAAATGTTTAATGACAGATGCACCTGCCAGAGCTACGGAAGAGCAGTTAAGAGAATTACATTTAAGATTAACAACAAAAGTAAATTAAAAGCTAAAGACTACGGGGCAGATTTATACGTAAATTTGTCCCGTTAAAAATCAGGGAAAAGGAAATGGAAGACGAACAAATAAAAAAGATTTGGGAAGATACTCTTGTAATATTAAGAAAAACAATAGTGCCCACGACATTTGAAACATGGATAAAACCGTTGGAGGCGCATTCTTTTGAGGATAATTGTTTTTGTGCGATAACAGGTCAAAATTTGGCTGTTCAGATACTTCAAAAGAGTAAAAAAGATATATCAAGGGCGTTGTCTGAAGTATGCAAGCATGAAGTATACTTTAAGTTAGAATATAATGAAGAATTGCATCAAAAAATAGAAAAAGAAAAACAAAAAAACAAAAAAGAAGAAGAAAAAGAGTTTATAAAGAATTTAGAAAACAGGATAACTAAATCAAGGTATGACGGATTAAAACAAATGCAATCCGATTGCAGGTTAAATCTTAAATATAAGTTTGAGAATTTTGTGGTTGGTGCAAATAATAAGTTTGCTCATGCCGTAGCGGTTGCCGTAGCGAAGGATCCCGGTAAACAATACAATCCGTTGTTTATATACGGAGGTTCGGGGTTGGGGAAAACCCATTTATTGCAAGCAATCGGGCATGATATATTGTTTCACAAACCAAGATTAAAAGTAAAATATGTAAAAGCGGAAGAGTTTATAAATGATTTGGTTAATTCATTGGCACGCGGAATGGATAAAGCCAATAACAAAAATAATAAGAAAATGAATGAATTTCGTGATAAATACAGGACATTAGATGTATTACTAATAGATGATATTCAATTGATAGAGGGTAAAACAAGGACGGAAGAAGAGATGTTTAATACATTTGAGACCTTGCATAATGCAGGAAAGCAGATAGTATTTACATCAGACCGTTCGCCCGATAAATTTGAGAACACTCCGGAACGATTAAAGACGAGATTTCAGATGGGATTATTAGCCGATATACAAGTTCCGGATATAGAAACAAGGATGGCGATATTAACGAAGTTATCTGAGGACAACGGAGTGAAGATGCCTTTGGATGTTATAGAGTTTTTAGCAAAAATATATAATAAGAATATCAGGGAATTAGAAGGTGCATTTAATACAGTGAGTGCGTATACGTCAATTAATGAGATACCGATAACAACAGAAGCCGTAAAAAAGATTATAAAATATGATGAAAACAAGAAGGCGGTAACGGTTGAGGGAATAATTGATTTGGTTGCGGGATATTATAATGTTTCATCTGAAGATATAAAGAGTGCAAACAGATCATCAAAGGTGGCGAATGCAAGACAGAGTGCAATATATTTAACAAAAGAATTAACGGGGGAGAGTTATCCGTATATAGGCAGTTGTTTTAACCGAAAACATACAACGGTTATGTATTCATACGAGAAGGTAAAAAACGATATAGTAAAAGATATGAAGTTAAATAACGAAATAAAAGAATTAATAAAAAAGATAAATGAATAAATTGGCATAACACATAAAATGTAATAGAATGGAATAAAAAGGGAAAAGAAGTGGGAAAGAAACCAATAATAGCGATAGTAGGGCGGCCTAATGTGGGGAAATCCACATTAGTAAACAGATTATTGGGAGCAAGACATTCAATAGTAGATGATCAGGCAGGTGTAACAAGAGACAGGATATATTTTGATGCGGAGTGGATGGACAAGGAATTTACCATAATAGATACAGGCGGGATAGTACCCGGAGATGAAGATGAAATAATGGTAAATATATATGCGCAGGCACAGGCTGCGTGTGAAGAAGCCGATAAGATAATATTTTTGACGGACGGAAAAGAAGGAATAAATCCGATAGATTATGATATAGCAAATGTATTAAGAAAAAGCGGCAAAGAAGTATATTTAGCGGTAAATAAAATTGATACGCCGGAGAAAATGGCTGATATAAGTGAATTTTATTCATTAGCAATAGGGGAGCCCATAGCTGTATCCGCATTACATGGTTCAGGCGGTGTAGGTGATTTATTGGAGGAAATAACAAAAGATTTTGAATATATTGAAGAGGAAGAGCAATCCGATAATATCAAGATAGCGATAGTAGGAAAACCTAACGTAGGGAAGTCATCAATAGTAAATGCACTTTTGAACAAGGAGAGAGTAATAGTATCTGATATATCGGGGACTACGCGTGATGCGATAGATTCAACCGTCAAGTATGAAGGTGAGGAATTTATACTGGTAGATACGGCGGGTATAAGAAAAAAGTCGAAGGTGGAATGGGGAATAGAAAAATTTGCAGTAGACAGGTCCATAAGAGCAATAAGAAATTGTGATGTAGCCGTACTGGTGATAGATGCAACGGAAGGTGTTAGTGATCAGGATAAAAAGATTGCAGGTACAATAATTGAGGCAGGAAAAGGAATAATTGTAGCAATAAACAAATGGGATTTGGTAGAAGATAAAAAATCAAATACCGTTAATAAATTTGAGAAAGAAATAGAACAGGAAATGCCGTTTTTAAGCTATGCACCCAAAATATTTATAAGCGCAAAAACAAAACAAAGGTTGGTAAATATATATAAGCAGGCTAAATTGGTATATGAACAGACAACAAAACGTATAACAACAAGTTTAATAAATAAAGTAATAGCGGATGCAATATCAATGAATCCGCCCGTGAGCATAAGAGGGAAAAGGTTAAAATTATTTTATGTTTCGCAAATAAAGGTGCAGCCCCCCACATTTATGCTGTTTATTAATAAAGAAGAATTTTTAAAAGAAAATTATATAAAATATTTGGAAAATAAAATAAGAGAAGCATTTGGTTTTACGGGCAGTCCCATAAAAATTTGTGCTAAAGAAAAGGGAGAAAAGAAATGATAACTTTGAGTATGGTATTTAAAATTATAATTGTAATGGTAATATCTTACTTAATAGGTTCAATACCGACAGGATACATAATAGTAAAGAGACTAAAAGGGATAGATATAAGAACAATAGGCTCCGGGTCGACGGGTGCAACTAATGTAAAGCGTGTACTTGGTACGAAGTGGTTTTTTACGGTAATGCTTTTAGATGGGTTAAAAGGTATGGCTGTGGTGTATATAGCAAGTAGGTTTTTTAACTTCTTTGATTATATCGGATTAACTCCCACACTGGCAGCTATATCCGTGATAATAGGGCACAGTAAATCGGTATTTTTAAAATTCACCGGCGGGAAATCGGTAGCAACAGGAGTAGGAACATTATTGGCATTGTGCTTTCCGGTTGGAATTATTGTTGCAGCAATATGGGGGATAATAACGTATACAACAAAGTATGTTTCATTAGGTTCAATTATAGCCGTAAGTCTAGCTCCCGTATTAATGAGTGCTTTTGATGAAAATGTTTACTATATATGTTTTTCCGCAATAGGTGCAATATACGTAATAATAATGCACAGAGCTAACATAAAAAGGTTATTTGACGGTACGGAAAATAAAGTAAGGAAATAATGGTTAAATATAGAGGAATACAAGTAGTATCAAAGGTAAAGGTGGAAAATAAGGAGGCGTTGGCACTCGTATATACACCCGGTGTTGCTGCATCTTGCTTAGAAATAAAGAAAGACAGCCAAAATTCATATAAATATACCAACAGAGAAAATTCTGTTGCCGTTATTTCGTTTGATTATAATAAATCATTAGAGCGTGCAATATTTTTAAAGAGTGTTCTTTCCATAGATGCATATCCTTTTGAAATAGCTTCAAAGGATGCGGAAAAAATAAAGTTTGTAGCGGAGAATATAGTGCCTGCATTTGGTGCAATTGATTTAAGTTTAATAAAAGATTACATACGGGATATGGAATTTAATGCAGAAATACCTGTTTTAAAGGGAGAATGTGAAAATTTAAAGGAGTTTTTTCTTTGTGTATCGAAAAACATATTTATGTTTGAATACGATAAACTAACGGGAAATAATAATGAAAAATCGCTGCAATTAAGAGAGATGGCAGGCGGTGTAACAGAAACGGTATTAACGGAAGAAGAACATATAAAACCTATAGGAATAGTAACAGACGGGAGTGCTGTATTGGGTTTGGGCAATATAGGTTCTTTAGCGGGATTACCTGTTATGGAAGGCAAAGCTGTTTTATTTTGGGAATTAGGCGAAGTATCGGCCATGCCGTTGTGTTTAAAGACTCAAAATCCCGATGAAATAACAGAAATAGTATTATTATTGGAAAATTCATTTTCAGGTATAAATTTAGAAGATATAAAGGCGCCTGAATGTTTTAAAATCGAAAATAATTTGATAGAAAGAGCGAATATACCGATATTCCACGATGATCAGCACGGAACGGCAATAGTTGTTTTGGGTGCATTATTAAATGCGCTGCATTTGGCAGGGAAAAAAATTGATGAAGTAAAAATAGTATTTTCCGGAGCAGGTGCTGCTGCGATAGCAGTATGTAAATTATTATTATCCGCAAGTGCAAAGGATATAATAATGTTTGATATAGAAGGTGCTGTTTATAAAGGAAGAGAGAATAATAATTTTGCACTGGAAGAAATATCAAATTATACCAATTTAAACAAGTTTAAAGGCAGTTTAAAAGAAGGAATAAAGGGTGCTGATGTATTTATAGGTTTAAGTGCCGCGAATTTGGTAACGGGAGATATGATAAAATCAATGAATAGTAAAGCCATAGTGTTTTCGCTTGCAAATCCCGTACCGGAGATAATGCCCGATAAAGCGAAAGAATACGGTGCATTTATATCCGCATCGGGCAGGAGTGATTTTTCGAACCAAATAAATAATTCATTGGTATTTCCCGGTTTATTTAAGGGAGTATTAAAAAATAAAATTAAAAAAATAACAAGTGAAATGAAAATAAATTGTGCATTTGCACTCGCTTCAATAGTTAAGGACGAAGAATTAAATACGGAATATATTTTACCCGATGCACTGGATACAAGAGTACCCGAAGTTATTTCGGAAAATGTAATTTAAGGGCTTTTCACGGTTATATTAGTTTATGATTTTAACTAAATTATCGACAATTCCTTTAAGAGCTATTTTAACATGAGCATAATTTAAACCGCCCTGCATGTAAGCGGCATAAGGAGGTCTTATGGGACCATCTGCGGAAAGTTCGATTGTGGAACCTTCTATGAAAGAACCGCCTGCCATGATTAATTTGTCATCATATCCGGGTACCTCATCAGGTACGGGAGTTAAATATGATTCAACAGGTGAAAACATTTGAAGTGTTTTGCAAAATTGTATTAAAGGCTCAGGTGCATTAAAGGTAATAGTTTGAATTATATCCGTCCTTTTTTCGTGAGGTTTTGGAGTGGAAATAAAACCGATATCTTCAAAAACTTGAGAAGCGAGAATAGCACCTTTAACAGCTTCGGAAACTACGGAAGGTGCCATAAAAAGTCCCTGAAATATTAATCTTAGTTGGTTTAGCATAGCTCCGCCTTCAGAACCGATACCCGGAGCCGTTAATCTGTAAGCGGCCTGATTAACATATTCTTCTTTACCTGCAATATATCCGCCGGCCTCTACAATTCCGCCGCCGGGATTTTTGATTAGAGACCCTGCAATTAAGTCCGCTCCGGCTTCACAAGGTTCTGACTTCTCCACAAACTCTCCGTAACAGTTATCCACAAAACAAATACATTCGGGATTTTTTGTTTTTACTATATCAATCATTTTAGCAATAGTATCAATGCTTAATGATTTCCGTAAAGAATACCCTCTTGAACGCTGGATTAGTACCATATTTACTGATTTATCAACTTTATTTTCGATACCTTCAAAATCAACGTCACTGTTATTTATTAACGGTACTTCATCATAAATAATTCCGTGACCGATTAAGGAAGCTCTTTTATCTCCGCGTTTTCCGATGACTTCTTCCATCGTATCATAAGG
>CANRHJ010000019.1 GCA_947630355.1 Candidatus Gastranaerophilales bacterium
TGAAAACAGATTTATGCAAGTTCCCGAACTCAGAAAAATGGGCGCTGATATTCATCAGGAACGCAATCATGCTCTTGTTAAAGGCGTTAAAAACTTGACTTGCGCTAATTTATGTGCCAGCGACCTTAGAGCAGGTGCATCTTTAGTCATCGCATCTTTAATAGCTGACGGTACCAGCACTATTGATAATATCTTCCACATTGACAGAGGCTATGAACTTATTGAACATAAATTCAAATTAATCGGTGCAGATATATCAAGATTTAATGATGATAATTTTATTATTAACGAAAATAAAGGAAATCTAAGTGAATCACAATTATAAAAGATGGTATGATCATGATCCCGTTTTGCTTGAGGTTATTAATCTTCTTCAAAACTACCAGAATGAATTGAAGGCTCAGGCAGAAATTTTTCTGTCGGAAATTGAAAAAAAAGTTTCCAAAGAAGCAATAGATAAATTCTATGAAATGGTAAGACCTAAAGTCTGCAACCGCTGGTATGATAAAGACCCTATTATCTCAAGAACAGTGGAACTGCTTAGAGTCGTTCCGCCTGATGTCCAAAAAGCCACCGCTAAAAGCTTCTTAAAGGCTTTAGAAAATATGGGAATTTATAATAAACAGACAAATTAATCCAGCACTTCTCCGGTTATTATATTTACTCTTACCGGTTTGAAAAGTTTTATGTAAACAATTTGCCCGTCTTTTAATTTGAAATTTTTACCTTTTAATACTTTATCTGCTGCCGATTTGAGTTTATTTCCCTCTAACTTTGGTGCTTCACATTCCGCTACGGCCAATATCCTCGTTAAAAAGTTTTCATTATTTAAACCTGATAATTCAAATATTATTTCACCGTTTTTCAGGAAATATTTACTTTTTGTAGTATCAAGTATCTTTCCGATTAATATAATATCTTTGGAAAAGAGCAGTCTATGCTCATAATCCACTATATTATTAACAAATTTAGCTCTGAACATTTCTCCCGGAAACGATTCATTTGAGCTTATTTGTCCTGTTATCATTATCGGAAGCACTGTCTTTGCAGGTATTGTTATTACATCATCATATTGTAATACATTTTCTATTACAATTCCTTCGGATATCTTAGGAGAAGTCTCCTTTTGTATCCTTTCCTTTTCATAACTTTCCGCTATATGCTTCAAATTTGCCATAAACACTGCCATTTGAGCTCTCGTTACATATTTATCATAATCAAGATACTGTTCTCTCGGCGGTTCTTTAGCTATAACATTTAATACTTCGGCTTTTCCTGCCGTTACCTTGAACCAATCAGGTATACTGTCAAAATCAGTATAGGCGTTTTGTAAAGCTTTTATTGCTTCCGCTTTTGTTATTTCCTCCGATTTTAATATATTTACCAGAAATGTTATTACATCACTTCTTGTTACATAATTATCAGGATAAAAATATCCGTTATCGGCAGGTTTTATTATATCCAAATTAATTGCCCTGATTATATATTTCCATGCCCAATGTGATGCATCAACATCCTCTAACGAGTACATTTTGTCTATTAATATGTCTTCTTGTTTTAAAACTTTAATAACAACGTCGGCATATTCTGCCCTGTTTATATATTTATCGGGTAAAAATCTGATATCAGGATATCCTATTACAATTCCGGCATCGGTCAATTCCTCTATCTGTTTATACGCCCAAAAATTCGGACTTATATCAGGATATTCCATCGAATTTGCCGCATTAATTGTTATGATTATTCCTATTATTAACGTTAAAATCTTTTTCATATTTTTTTATATAAAGAACCGATTTTGATTTAATCGGTTCTTTTAATCTTTCTTTTCTTCATCTTCTTTATTTTGATTTACAGCTTCTACTTTTTTAGCTTCGGGAGATTTTAGTTTTTCACCGCCCTCATTATCTTCGGATAAAATATTCTTTCGTTTATTTCGCAGCACTGAAACAACATTTAAAAGCGCAAGAGAATTTAATGAAGCTTTTAATTCCATACTCCTGTCGGTGAAAGACTCGGGATTGTTTTGTTCTTCACCTTCCATCATAAAGTATTCGGTTCCTTGACTCGCCCTATCATCCGATGTTTTCGCAGCAGTACCTGAAATATCTCCGCTTTTGAAGTTTATTCCCCCGCCAACACCGAGAATTCCGGCCGACCTGTTGTCAACCACTTACTTCTCTCCTTTTCTCTCTGTTGATTTATTATAAACTATTTTTCCGTTTTTCACAACTCAACATTAGTATAAAACACAAAATAAATTTTTTTGCTTTTTAATTTTTTACTAATTCTTTAAAAATTTCGGGAGTATTTTTTAATGTTCTGTTTAACATTTCTTGTCTGGATTTATTTTCTTGCTCCGCACGTAATTTCGCCGCAGCAACCTTTTTCTCCGTAACAGCTCGGTTATATTTCGGCAATATTATACCAAGCATTACTATTGAAAATGCTATGTCTGCCATTCTGCATATATTTCTCAAGTTTTTTACTTTTGTACTTGAAACTTCCGCCGCTGTCTTTAATTCTGTATTCTTTATCCAATTTCCAAATTGTTTTAATCTGTATTTACCTTGTTGAAAAGCCTTTTGCAAGGGAGCCGCACATTGTTCAATTACCGGTTTTTCTATTTCTTTACTTCTGTTCAGTAAAACCACATTACCGCCAAATAATTCAGCGCCTTTTTTTGTTTTTGACAACGCCTCTATAGCTGATGCCGCTCCTTTTTTTGCATAGTCTCCCAAGAAATATAATCCTGAAAACGATGCTATATCCCTGACTGTTGTTTCTCTTAATTCATTATCGTCTTCAGCTCCCAACATTCTGCTGGCAAACGTTGATGCCGCTATCCATCTGCATTGGTCCATCGTCGGGAATATCCCGGAAAACTGAAACATCCCCATTGTTGGTTTCTTCATCATTGATAATGCCGCTAACCCATACATACCTATTGCAGACAACAGCTTCTTTATTTTAAATCTCTTCTTTTCCTTTTCATCCATCTTTTGGGTTGTATCTTTTTTCCCAAAATCTTTATATATCGGCGCACCTGCCGCTTTAAATTGTTTCCTTGTTATTGCCCTGTTTATGGTCTGTATACTTACGGCTATACCTATTACCAGTATCATTCCTATTATGCTTTTTTTGTTTACAAAATTTATTAAAGATGACGAATATTTATCTATTGCATCTTTCACTGCTCCCTTCGGACTATTATTCTTAACAGTTTCAAATTTTGTATATAAATCTGTCATGTCTCTCAGTGTTTCTTCCAAATTGGATTGTTTTACACCGTTAAATCTTAATATATTTTCAGCTTTTGTTACTTCGGCAATCTTGCTTTGTGCATCTTTTAGTAACATCTTACGCGATTTTCCGTTTACGGAAGTTGCTTTTACTATTTCTTCAACCGCTTCTTTATACTTTGGTGCCGATGATTTATCCGCATATCGTACCCAGTTCTTTCCGTCAAGACCTTCTATAGAACCAAGTACCTTTTCGGCGTACTCTTTTGCCTTATTTACCGTATCACTGTCCTGAACGGATTTATATATTTCTTTAAATCTTTCTGTTGATGCTCCGTTTGCCCATGAAGCGGCAACATCGGTTCCGGCTATTTCCTTTGATTTCGGCAATATTGAAGCTATACCTTTTACTATTAAACCCGGCATTAGACAGTTTACAAACAGTCCTGAAAATTCTCTCCGGCATGTCTCAAATGCCGCCGCCAATCCGGTTGATAAATCCATCAATGTTCGCGGTATATTCGTTGATACCGTATCTACAAACGATACTTGTATCATCGGATTTTTATCCAAAACTCCGAAAAATTTATCCACAACATTAAAAACACAATCAATTCCTGCTCCTTTAAAACTTGTGTTTTTCTTATCTTTTTTTACCTTGTTAACATTTGTATATTTCTGGCTTCTATTTATTGCGGATAATTTCAATTTTTTTGCCTTTTATCTTACAATCTTTCGTTTATTTTTTATAAACTCCACTTGCAATAATATCAATTTAATATTTAAAAACAATTTTTTTTGCTTTTTTCTTGTTTCTGTATTTATATGCTTTGTTTGGATTTTTTTGTATTTTTGCATTTTTTTATCCGATTTTGTACTATTTCTAATATTTTTTTATCGATTTTTAATATTTTTCTGCCGATTTTTTAATTTTTTTCATTAAAAAAATCCATATTTACATTTGTTTACTAACTCTGTCAATTTTATAACGGTTCAGTTTTTATATTATTATCAGAATATTCATATTTAATCCGAAAAAATTTTGCAATAAAGTAAGTAAGTAAATTTTTCGGCAGGTTCATCTAAAAGGCTACAAAACAATACAAAAGCATGCCATCAAGCGTAATTATAAAAACCTAAAAGCATGAACCGCAACATTGAGCAAATATTATGGCCAATACCGGATTAGTTTAATTATGAGAATAACAAACATTTCAAATACTTTTAATTTTAATCAATCAAGAATTTTGTATAACAAAAAAAATTCTTACAATAATTATACCGAAAATCCGAGTGCTAAAAATATTGAATTAAAAGATACTTTAAGGTATCCGATTAATTTTACGTCTCAAAAACGCATATTTTCTTCCGCAAATAAAAAATTGGCGGAGCGCGAAGGCAATTTCCTTCTGCTCAAAATGAAGGATATTCCTTGCCCTGCCTGCGGGAAAAAAATGCTTACGAAAGCTCAATTTGACGAAATCTCCGATGAACTTTCCAACGCACAACCTGATGAATATTTGAATATAATCGGTAAATATACCGATTATATGCGGCCTATTGAAGAAAGTGTTTATAATGAACTCCGTGATTTATCCGAAATTACTTTTGACCCAGACGGTAATAAAATTACAGATATCAGAACACTTCTTGTTATTTTAAGAAATTCAAAACTCCCTCTCTTGCAGGATATGCAGATGAAACTGTTAAATAAAATGGTATCTTTGGCACGCACTCTGCCCATTTCGGAAAAAATCCCTCTGCTCAATAAAATTAAAGTCTTAAAATCCGAAGTAAGAAAGAAAAATGCAACGGCACCTTTCAGACGTAAAATTATGCTTGACAGAATCAGCAAAGTAAAAATTCGTAACATTCATTCTTATAATAAGCTTCAAAAAATAGCCAGAGCCTTCCCTACTTCTTTGGACATGAATTCCGCTTGGATTGTTAAATATTCAGGTAAAAATAAATATAACGAAGATTGGGCATCTTACGATATTGCTCTGAGATTTCTCTCTTCTTCAACCTCTAATACCGACCATATTCTTGCTTACAGCATTGAAAATAATCATGATGATATCTCTAATTACATGGCTATGCATAATGCCTGTAACAGTATTAAATCTAATAAGCCGTTCCTTCAATGGCTCTATGAAGATAAGGAAAACAGAATAAAATTCTTAACCGATTATTTTCAAAAATGTTCGGATTTAATTAATAACAAAATTATCAAGAAGAAAAAGTATAAAAATTATGTTGCATCTGCAACCCAAACTGTTTATAATGTTTCTCAAGGTATTGTCGACTTAAGGAACATCGCGGATTGTAAAAATACTGACGGAACTCAGGCAATATAATCATATTTTCTTAATGATTGTACCGCAGCTTTACCTCTTTTTGTGTTTGTATTATATTGACGGCTTTTCGGCGGATGGTTTGGTGATGTCTTTGATATTTTAGGATCTCTGAGTACATATATTTCTTCCACTCTGTCGGATAAGGCTGATGGGGATTTTTTATACAATTCCGCAGCATAATCCATTTCGGGATCTTTTACTTTTCCGGAATTTTTAATCCAAAATTTTGCAGCCAAACAATATGCATCTTGTTCTTCTCTTACGGACGTATATGAGTCCTTATCTTTTGCATGAACGCTTTCATGCACCAAATATGCCGCTATTACCTGCGGTGCGGCATATACATATGAATCACCTACCGTTATCGTTTTCTTATTATTTTCGTATTGGGCTATATTCGATGTGCCGTTCATTTGCTCTGTTTTGCCAAATACTATTGTTACATCACTTATTTCTTTCATATATTCAGAGCCTAAATATTGCGTTGTTATATTTAACGCTTCTTTTAAATTCTGTTGGGCATATTCTTCTTTCTCTCTTTTTGCACGCTCGGGAGAATATATTCGCAATAAATCATTTTTCGCTTCCAATATACTCCTGTTTGCCAAATCATTATCAGGTTCCAGCTCTTTTGCTTTTTCATAGTTCTTTATTGCTTTTTCAACGTACCCCAGTTTCCTTTGAGTATTACCTAATTCTATTAATATTTCCGCATCATTTCCACATTGGGATAAATACTTGTTATAATTCTCTTCCGCTGATTTATATTCTTTCATATTAAAATACGTTTTACCTAATTTTCGGTATAAACTCAATTCATCAGGATTTTTCCCCTGTGCCTCTTTATATGCCTTTAATGCTTCAGATAATCTGTTCTCATTTAAAGCTTTATCACCACGTTCTATCAGACCGCTAACATCCGCTCCGTTAAATGTTAACGGCTTTTGTACACTGCTTGACGGTCTTACCATTCTTATATTACAGGGATTTGTTCTTATTGCAAGCAAAACTTTTTCCTTTTTCTTACTCACATATTAAATAACAAAAATATTTTTTATTGATATTTTAGTAAAGAGGAACTTAATATTTCTTTATAATATTATTTTTTTTATTTTTTCTGCAGCCTGCTCAGGGGTTATAAATTCAATTTCTCCCGTAGAACGTGTTTTAAATTCCACCAAATTATCTTTTATGGTTTTACCGACAGTTATTCTGTAAGGTATTCCGATTAAATCCGCATCTTTGAGTTTTACTCCGGCCCTTTCGGAACGATCATCAATCAGTACTTCCACTTTTGCTTCAAGTAATTTTTGATATATTTCTTCCGCAATTTTCATTTGCTGTTCATCCTGATCGCTTACCGGCACTATTGTTACCAGATAGGGTGCTATTGATTGCGGCCATATTATTCCATGTTCATCGTGATGACGTTCCACTGCTGCTGCCGCTGTCCTTGATATTCCTATTCCGTAGCAGCCCATTATAAACGGCTTTTCCTGCCCGTCTTTATCACTGAACACCGCATTCATTGATTTGGAATATTTCATACCCAGCTTAAATATATTTCCAACCTCTATACCCTTTGTAACTTTTAATTTTTCGGAACATTGAGGACATAAGTCATTCTCTTCAACCAATCTTATATCACAAATTTTAGAAGGTAAGTCAACATCTTTTCCCCAATTTGCACCCGTTAAATGTTTATCGGTCTCATTTATTCCTATTACAAAATTCTTTAACGGCACTACAGTTTCATCTGCAATTATTTCTATACCCTTTAATCCTTTCGGACCTATAAATCCCGCAACAGCACTATATCCGCTGTTTGTCATTATCTCTTCTATTTCATCATTTCCGGCTATTCTTATCTCGTTTCCGTTAAAAGCATTCATTAATTTTGTTTCTTCAACCGTTCTGTCCCCTCTGATTAATGCTGCTACATATTTTCCGTCTATTACATATATCAAACATTTACAAATTACACAGGACGGAACTTTTAAATACTCAGCCAATTCGGTTATTGAACCGCATTTTGGCGTATCTTTTATCTCGGCTTTTTCAAACCCTCCATCCGTATTAACGGGATTAAGTTTTGATACCGCGTGGTTTGAATTTGCGCTGTAACCGCATTTTGGACAATAAAATACATCATTTTCTCCGGCATTAGTCTCTGAATTCTCATTTACCAATACCATAAACTCATGTGATACACTTCCCCCTATTGCACCTGAGTCTGATTGCACCATTTTTGTTTCCAAACCGCAACGCTCAAATATCTTCTTATATGCTTCCGCCATTATTTCATAGGATTTATCCAATCCTTTCTCATCAACATCAAAACTGTATGCATCTTTCATTATAAATTCACGGCCGCGCAATAATCCGAATCTCGGTCTTATTTCGTCACGAAACTTTGATTGTATCTGGTATAAGTTTACAGGCAGCTGTTTATATGAGCGAATTCCTTCTCTTGCTATTGCCGTTATTACTTCTTCATGAGTCGGACCAAGACACATCTCTCTTTCGTGTCTGTCTTTCATTCGCATTAACTCTTTTCCGTATACATCCCAGCGGCCCGATTCCTTCCATAGTTCAGATGGCTGCACAAACGGCATTAACAACTCCTGCGCACCTGCTCTATCCATCTCTTCGCGTACTATATTCTCTATTTTCTTTAATACCCGCCACATCAACGGAAGATAATTATATATCCCGTTTGCTAATTTCCTTATATAACCTGCCCTAACCAATAATTTGTGGCTTATTACTTCCGCATCGGCCGGATTTTCCCTTAATGTCTGTACGAACAGCTTTGACATTCTCATATATAATTATCCTCTTTTCTCTTTCTCTTTCTAAATTCTATCACAAAATTTTTTCGGATAATTATTTATATAATATTTTTGAGAACCTGATTTAAAACACTAACTATAATTTGAGATTTTACTGTAATGTCCAAGCTTTTCTTTCAAGTTCCTTCAACTCTCTTATACAAGAAGGCAAAATACTCTCAAATGTTTCCACCACAACGGGATCAAATTGCCTGCCTGACAATTCCTTTATCTTTGCTAACGCCTCTGACGGCACAACTTGCTGCCTGTATACTTTCGGCGTTACCATTGAATCAAACGCATCCGCTACGGCTATTATTCTGGAACCTATCGGTATTTCATCTCCCTTTTTACCATACGGATAACCGTTACCGTCATAAAATTCGTGATGGTATTTTATTAATTCAACAACATCTTTTAATTGCTTTATATCTTCTAATATCTTTACGCTATGACCTACGTGTTTCTTTATTTCTTCGTATTCTTCAGGATTTAATTTCTCTACTTTCCCCAATATATCATCAGATATACCTATCATTCCTATATCATGCAAAAGACCTGCAAGCTCTATTCTTCCGATTGTTACGTCACTTAAATGTAATGCCTTAGCAATCCTAACCGCATAATATGTCACTCTGCGGCTCCTGCCGAGCGTATAGGAATCTTTTGCATCCAATGCTTCCACTATCGCAGTAACCGTACCGGAAAATAAATCTTTTAAATCGTTTATCAATGCACCGTTATCTGACTTTAACTGCCAGTATTCCAATGCATTCTCCACTATTAATAACAATTCATCCGGGCTGTATGGTTTTTTGATATACCTGTATATTTTGGCATAGTTTATTGCCTCTATTAATATTCCGGCATCTGTATATGCTGTTACCAATAACCTCATTGTATCGGGCGATATTTCGTACGTACGCTTCAAAAATTCAACACCGTCCATCTCGGGCATTTTATGGTCGGAAAGTATGCATTGATATTTGTCCTGCTTCAGCATCTCCAATGCCGCAAGCGGTGATGTCGATTTCGCTATCTCATATTTGCCGCGCAGTGTTCTGTATAATAACGCTAAGTTATCAGGTTCATCATCAACTATTAATATCTTATACTTATCCATTTACTTTCTCTCCTTCTTCGCTCATTCCGGCTTGAAGTTCTTCTCTGTTAATGGATAGCGGCAGCGTTATTATAAATTTGGTTCCTTTTCCTTTGACCGATTCCAATGTTATACTGCCTTGATGATTCTTTATTATTTTATGAGTTATCGACATACCAAGACCGGTGCCTTGTCCTATCGGCTTTGTCGTAAAGAACGGATCAAATACTTTTCTTGATGTTTCTTCATCCATTCCTATTCCGTTATCTTCTATTTCAATATGTAAATTCTTTCCTTGTTCATCCTTCTTTATTCTTATCCAGATATCTCCCGTATTTTCTATCGCACAAGCCGCATTATCCAGTATATTCATAAATACCTGATTTAATTGCCCGCCGAACGCTTCTATCTTAGGCAGCGGCTCATCGTATTCTTTGTGTATCTGCGCTTTATTCTTCAATTTATTATGTAATATATTCAACGTCATATCTATTTCATGTACTAAGTCGACATCGGTTATTGATACCTCTTCCATTCTGGAGAAACTCTTTAAATCTTGGATTATATTTTTTGCTCTGTCTGCACCCTCTTTACAACTCTTTATTAAATCAGGCATATCCGTCTTTAAAAATTCATAATCCAATTCTTCTTTCTTTTTCTCTATCTCTTCTTTTTCTTCCGGCTTTAATGATGCAGAATATTTTGTATAATCCTCTATTAACTCTATTAAGTCATTTGAATAGTTGCTTAAATGTGTCATATTTCCATATATGAAGTTTATTGGGTTATTTATTTCATGCATTATTCCCGCAACCAATTCACCCAATGACTTCATTTTTTCGGAATGCACCATCATCGCTTGCGTATTCTGCAGCTCGGTATATGCGCTCTTTAATTCTCTGGTTCTGTCACGCACCTGCGCTTCCATTGTTGAATACAGCTTCTGCAAAGCATTCGCCATTATATTATATGAATCCACTAATTGATTTATCTCAAAATATTTGGAATATTCCAATCTCCCGGATAAATCACCATCTGCTATCTTTGAAACAGTCTTTTCCATATTCAATAAAGGGCCTGATATGCTCCTTGCAAGCATTAATGCTACCGCTATCGTAAACAATAATATTAATAATGAAAATCCGATTATAAATGTATTTATTTCATTCATATATCTTTGTATCAGCGAACTTTGTTTCATTCCGAAATAAATATAATATGAAGGATGTTCAACAGGCTGCTTTATTAATATTGTTCTTAAATTGTTTACATTTAAGCCGGGAGCAAATCTTACTTTAAATATATATTTACCCATCGATTCACGCATATCGTACTCTGAACCTTCCGGAAGAGTCGAATATATTTCTTTCATATCTTTATTGAAAATTACAGTGTATTGTATTTGATTATTTTTACCCAATATTCTGTTTAAACCGGGCTGCAAAGCTTGTACCTGCTTGTTATATAAGGTTTCTTCAAACAACGGGATATTTGATATAAAATCTACCCAGGAATCATTCTGCAATCCTTGCAGGCTCTCTTTTGAATATGTATACAATATAAATCCGACAATTAACACTATTGATACTATCGCAAGCACTATTGCCGACGTTATTGAAACCGTTTTTAATGATAAATTGCTTAAAAAAGATACAGATTGTGATTTTACCGTCTTTTTTTGATTTTTTCTGTCTGCCGCTTTACTCATACTCGCTTCTTCATCTATTCTTCTTACTGCCCGTTATTATTTAACAATATTTTGTCAGGTTTGACAAGCTACTTATTACTGTTTTCTATTTGCTTCATAAAACAATATTGTACTAATGTTATTCTGTCATAATTACTCAATTCCGTAAATCGTCCCGATGATATAAATTTTTCGGAATTGGCCTCAATTCTTATCGGCTCAAATTCACATTTTATTTCTTTATTTTCTATATTTATCTTTACTTCGTATTTCTTTAAAAGTTCAAGCTGTTCTTTTGTTGATATTTTCATTCCGCCTGCACTGATATCAAGTAATTTCGCGGTATACTTCAAAGCATCCGTTTCTAATTCTACGTTCTCATCTATATTTATTCTTGTATACTCTCTTCTTTGCAGATATTTATAATTTATCGGATACCATATTGATACCTTATTCCCGTTTACTTCTTTTACTATTGTTTCAAAATACAATTGACCTTTTTCAGTCATTGTAAAAAGTTCTACACTTTCATCAACCTCATATCGGCCGCTTCGCGATAATTCTACCGTAAAATATTCTTCCTCCGCATCCGTTATCCTGCATTTTGCCGCATTATCTATGCTCCTTGACAGTATATAATAATCCTTATCTTTTTGTATATATTCTCTCATTATCTTTCTCTCTTCTTCTCTTTTTATAATTTAATTTATTTTTTACAATTTTTCAATATCTTTTTCATTACCCAAAACCGCATATACATAAGGACGGCTGAAATACTTATTTGCAGTTCGTATTATATCTTTTACGGTTATCGATTTTATTATTTCGGGATATCTGTCTAAAAATGTATAATCTCGTCCGGTTATTTCCAATGAATTAATGATTGATGCTTTATCCATATTCGTTTCCATTGATAATACAAAGTTACCAAGCAATTTATCTTTTGCTTCAGCCAATTCCTTATCCGTAACAAATTCTTTTTTTATTCTTTCTATCTCACGCATAATGCCGTTTTTTGCCTGAATTGCCGTGTCGGGATTTGTTGCTATGTACACTGCAAACGCACCGCTGTTAACATTTGCCGAATAACTTGAACCCACTTGATACGCAAGGCTCTGTTCATCTCTTAAATCGGTAAATAACCTTGACCCCATGCCCGAACCTAAGATTGAATCTATTAACTGCATTGATGCCCAGTCTTTTTCATTCTTTATTCCGTCTGTTAACCAGCCGTATACAATCCATACGGCTTGCGTTTCTTTCTTTATTTTTATTTTTTTATTCTGTCCTATAGGCTTATATTTATATGCATAACTTCTTATATCTATCTTCGGGCTGTTATCTCTTTCAAGCAAACTTGAAAAATAATCTATAAATTCCTGTTCATCAACGTTCCCGTTTATTGTTATTACTACATTTTGTGCGGGGAATAAATTTTCATAAAACTCTTTTATATCTTCTTGTCTTATTGTCGGAATTGTTTTTTCCAACACCTTTCCGCTGTTTCCGTATGGTGTACCTTCCCACAGAAGTGTCCTGAATTCATCAAAAACCTGTGTATCGGGTGTATTTTTTGCATTTTTTATGGAATATAACTTATCCGCTTTTACCTTTTCCACATCTGATGTATATAGCATGGCATTTTTCGCAGCTTCTTTAAATACATCTTTTGCGATATCTTTCTCATTTTTTGTAAACTTTGCCGCCAGACTAAATGAATCTCCCGATGCTTGCGGCGACAGTTTTATTCCGTTTTCTTCCAATATCTGTGACAGTTCCTGATTTTTATATCTGCTTGTTGCTTTTAAAATTACATCCGCAGTTACTGAGGCTATTCCGCGCTTTTTCTCCAAATTATTACCGCCGCGTGATGTCATTTCCATCGCTATAATATCATTCGCTGTGTTCTTTGTTATAATCAGGGTTGCTCCGTTTTCTAATTCATATTTATTTGTATAATTGTTAGAACTGATTAATTTTCCCGTATAATGCCTTGTTTTTTCCGTTTTTACGGTATTTGCACACTTAACTTCCTGCGGAATTACTGCGGAAACAACTGCCGTATTTACATCCAAATATGTTTTGGCGGCTCGCTTTATGTCTTCCGCGCTTACTTTATTTATATTCTCTATATAGTTTTTATAATAATTAATATCATCGGAAATTGTCACGGTATAACCTATTTCTTCCGCGATATTTGAAATTGATTCCCTTGAATAATACGTATCTCTTGCTATTATATTTTTTGCTTTTTTTATTTCCTCTTCAGGTATCTCATTTTTCTTAACCTTTTCTATTTCGGCAAATACTTCATCTTTAATTCTTTGAATATCATCCGTTACAAGATTTGCGGTTATATAAAATATTGAATCATCTCTCATTGTTGAATTTGCTGCCGATATTGATTGTACTATCTGCTTTTGTTCTTTCAGACTTTGATATAACCTTGATGATTTCCCTTCACCCAATATTGTCGCAAGTACATCCAATGCATACGCATCTTTATTGTTGAAATCCTTGCAGCCCTTAAACCCTATTAAAACATACCCCGTTTCCACATTTAATCTTTCGGTTTTTTCTATCAATGATGAAGGCCTTTTATCCGCTTTATAAACAGGTTTTTTCTCTTTTACCTCGTAAGATGTATCTTTTTTAAAATTATTTTTTACCGCTTCAAGCGCCTTTTGTGTTTCCACATCTCCGGCTATTACCGTTGTCATATTCTGCGGTATATACCATTTATTGTAAAAATCCAATATTTGTTCTCTTGAAATCGTTTCTATAACTTCTTTTGTACCTATTACATCACGCTTATAAGGATGATTTTTATAAAAGCTTTTTATCATATTCCTGTATAAAATTGTTGTCGGTCTGTCGTTATTCTTCGCTATTTCTTCTATTACTACTTTTCTTTCTTTCTCTAACTCTCTTCTCGGTATTAACGGATTTAACAGCATATCCGCATGTAATTCCAGTGCAAGATTAAAATATTGCGAAGGTATCATTATATAATAATGAGTATAATCCTTACTGGTTGCGGCATTCGTTACGGCGCCTTTGGATTCTAAAATCTTATCAAACTCTTTACCGGGATGCTTCGCTGTTCCTTTAAAAAATAAATGCTCCAAAAAATGAGCAGTTCCGTTATTCTCATCCGTCTCATTTATTGAGCCTGTTTTTATCCACGTATCTATCATTACTATCGGGTTATCATGAACCTCTTTTATTATTACCTTTTGACCGTTATCAAGCGTATAACTTGAACAATCAAACGCATAACACATAAGCCCTATTATTAATAACAAACCCGATAATATTATTTTCTTCATTTTTACCCTCAACATTTACCTGATTATGTATATTATACACCATTTTAGTTTTACGGTATCAATCACTTAGGCAATATTTCGGATAAATATGTTATGAATAAATATCCTTTCCGCCTGCTTCTTCAACCCCGTTTGAATACATCGAGATTAATTCAGTATCTTTTGTAAAATTAAAACTGTGGCTTATATTCCTTTTTATTACAAAGAAATCGCCTTTTTTTAGTGTATGAGTTTCTTGTTCGTTTGTGGCAATATCAGTAAGTTCAAGTTTAAATTCGCCCGAAATTACATAAAATGCTTCTTCATTATTCTTATGGTAATGATTTCCTCTCAACACCCCTTGTTTTGTTGTTATGTAATTAACCTGTTTATAACCGTTATGAATTAACTGGGTGAGTTTCCCACGTTCATCTTCAAATTCAAAATCGGTTTTTAAAAATTCTATTAACATTTAAAACTCCAGTTCAATTTTGTTTAATGAGAGCAGATTTTTGATTTTGGTATTATCTAAAACAGCACTCTTTGCACGTTTCGCCTTGAATATCCCCTCGCAATTTTTTATTGATATGGGTTTTACTTTACTTTTATCAAGGTTATATTCATCGCACATTTTCAAAACAACATCATACTTAGACATAGCGTTATCACTTGCTATATTTATAATTTTTTCTTCGCAGGCACCGTATTTTTCAATCAGCATTACGAGATATTTGGCGCACTGATTAAAACTCAAAGTCGAACGGTACGAATCTTCAAACATCTCAACCGTTTTACCTGCTTTTAAATCACTCATGATTTTGTCGAAGAAATGCGGTTTTGTTTCAACAAGGCTTGTTCCTATAATAAACGGAAATCTTACCGCATTCCCGTTATGGGCAAGCGTAATTTGTTCCGCCAACATTTTGTGTCTGCCGTATAAATTAACGGGGTTAGGCTTATCTGTTTCTTTAAATAAAACATCTAATCCGCCCTCACCGTATACGGTATCGGTGGAGGAATAATAAAAACAGCTTATATTTTCCAGTTTATTTATTAAATATGCCAATGAGGTTATATTTATATCCCACGCGAGTTTTGGGTTTTCTTCCACCTTATCGGGGTGATGATATGCGCTTAAATATATTACTTTTGCACCTTTTTCAAGCATTTCGTTAAGCTTATCAACATCTGATTTATCCTGAACGTTAACTTTTACCCACTTAACCCTGTTGTTAACCATGACAGGCTCATTGCCGGAATATGTGGCAAGTATATTTTCATCTGTTAATTCAAGAATATTTTTTATTATATAACGGCCTAAAAATCCGCTTCCGCCGACTACAAGGTACATATTTTCTCCCTGTATGCCGAAGGTGTATTAATATTTGCAATTGTTTCAAACCAAATTCTGTGTCCGTCTATAACATGGTTTATGTATGCACGTTGTTTAACGGGCAGTTCGTCATTATCAAGGTTATCTATAAGGGTTTTTAATCCGTTCATTAATTCTATACCGCATTCAAGGTAAGTATTTTTTGTTAGTTTAACTTGTCTGAGCCATTTGCAGAATTTAGTTGTCATTTTTGTTCCCATTTCTTCAACCCAAGCATCAACCCAGTAATCGTGGTCATTTCTGATTTGTTTTACGAGCGGCTGGCCGTATGTGATGTAGTCTCCCATGTGCCAAGCAATCCTTTCAACAATATAGCTTGACCAGATATCGTCAAATCTGCCTATATCGGGGACTAAAAAGTAAATCGGAACAATACTTTTGTGAATAGCCGTGTTTTGAGAGTTAAACGGTGAATATGTTTCTTTTTCAAGAGCATAATTATAATCTTTTTTATATTTAATTACATCAATCGGGGCCGCAAGTCTTGTAACGGCATCAATATCAGGATCTCCGAGCCAAAAACCGGCGTTTACAACCGTTCTTATTTTTTTTGTCTGACGGGTAATGTCTTTTACTTCATCAATCCTGTCGGACCAGCTGTAGCCTCTGGGATAGAATTTTCTGCCATGCCTGTCTTCTAAGTCCTCGCATATATTATACCAGCCTGTAGGTGATGAAACTGTTTCCGTCTCTGTTTCGCTGCCAAGCGCCATGTGCTTACCCACATAATCTTCGCAGGCAATATAGTTATCGTCATCTATTAATACAATTATGTCAGAGCCTTGTTCATAAGCTTTTAATATTGCAACCTGCCTTCTTTGAATACAGTTCCAAGGAAGAAAACCTTTAAGCTTCTTTATTTTTCCATGTACTCATTTTGGTCATTAACATCCATAAATAGCATTTTGATTTTATATTTTTCCTGAAGCTTTTGACAGTATTCTTTAGCCTCTTTCGGGGTCTTTTTATCACCGGTTATTACAAAATCAACATAGTCCTGACGGTTGTATTTAATAACATCTTTAATATAGTCTTCTATTAAATAAGGAATATTAATAGTGGTTGTTGTTATCGTTACGTGCATATTTTTCTCCTGTTATGTATTTTTCTATTATACTCTATTCATCCAATCATTGAAAACATTTTCCAAAGTTTCTTTAATTGAATATTTTTGAATCCAACCGAGTGATTTCAATTTTGAGTTATCTCCAACCAATACGGGTTCATCTGAAATTCTGACAAGCTTGTTATCCGTTATTACATCTACTTTTATACCTGCAATTTCTATAAGCCAAGAGAGAATATCTGATATTTTATAAGAATTTCCCGTGCATATATTAATCGGAACCCCTACCAAGTCGCTTTGCGCAAGCATAATCATGCCTCTTACACCGTCTCTTACATCAATAAAATCTCTTGACGTAGTTATATTGCCTACATGAACCACAGGTTCCATTTTCCCTTTTTTAATCATCGCCAGTTGTCTTGCAAAGTTCTGAATTGCTGTAGCGGGCGGATGTCCCGTTCCTACGTGGATAAACATTCTCGGAAGATATATCTGCATTCCGTAATTTGTTATATATTGATGTGCTATCATCTCCATGCCTGCTTTTGATACACCGTATGGTGTCATGGGTCTTAGGTTTCTGTCCTCTTTTAGCGGACATTCTTCGGGTTTAAAAAATCCGTATTCGGCAGATGTGCACGCTAAAAGCATTTTTGCGGGTTTCTTCATCTTATGAACCGCTCTTATTAAGTTTAAACTTCCGAAATAATTCGTTTCATGTGTCAATGTCTCACATTCCCAGCTTAAACCGTTAAAAGCCTGCGCCGCCATGTGTATGACTAAATCGGGTTCAAATCGGTTAATTCCACTC
>CANRHJ010000020.1 GCA_947630355.1 Candidatus Gastranaerophilales bacterium
AAAGGTAAAGCAAAAGCTGATGATTATGCAAAACTGGACAAAATGGCTCAGGAAATATACGAAAAACATAAAACATTGGGATTGATAAAATGAGAAGTGATGAAATAAAAAAAGGATTGGAAAGGACTCCGCATCGTTCGCTGTTGTTCGGAAGCGGAGTCAGTGAAAGACAGATAAATAAGAGATTTATCGGTATAGCCAGCAGTTTTAGCGATTTGGTTCCGGGCCATGCCGGCATGCGTGATTTGGAAAGACAGATAGAAAAAGGAATTCATACGGGAGGCGGACAAGCTTTTATATTCGGAGTTCCCGCGATATGTGACGGAATAGCTATGGGGCATAGCGGAATGAATTATTCACTGCCGTCGAGGGATTTAATTGCGGATTGTATAGAATCTGTCGCAAATGCACACAAATTAGATGCTCTGGTGTTATTGACGAATTGTGATAAAATAACGCCGGGTATGTTAATGGCAGCGGTAAGGCTTGATATTCCGTGTATAGTGGTTACTGCGGGTCCGATGCTTGACGGTAAATGTCATAATCAAACTTTAACAATGATAAAAGGTACATTTGAAGCCATCGGAAAATATACAAAAGGAGAGATAGACGAAAAATTGTTAAAGGAAATGGAAATAACCTCCTGTCCTTCCGCAGGAGCTTGTCAGGGGCTATATACGGCAAATACAATGGCATGCTTAACGGAAGTTATGGGAATGAGTCTTCCTTATTGTGCAACAGCTTCGGCAGTAAGTGCGAAAACTAAAAGAATAGCATTTGACTCGGGTGTTATAATAAACGAATTGGTAGAGAAAGATATACGTCCGTCCTCAATAATAACACGCGAAGCAATACGTAACGCAATTATAGCCGATTTAGCTATGGGCGGTTCAACAAATTCAATACTTCATTTACTTGCAATAGCAAATGAAGCCGGTGTTGATATAACTTTAAAAGACTTTGATGAATTAAGTCATAAAGTACCGCAAATAATAAAGCTTGATCCGTCGGCATCAATGACAATGACAGATTTGGATAATGCGGGCGGAATACCGGCCGTAATAAAAACCGTATATGGTAAAATTCCGGAGATGAAAGATACCAAAGGCGTTTCAGGATTAAAACTATCAGAAATAGCCGCCTCCGATATATGGTGCGATAACGATGTAATAAGAAAAATTGATAATCCGATTACATCAAATCCCGGTTTGGCTGTTCTTTACGGTAACTTGGCACCTAACGGAGCCGTTATAAAAATCTCAGGTGTTGAAAATGATTGTATGGTATTTAAAGGTTACGCGAAAACATTTGATAGCGAAGAAACAGCTATGAAAGCTATAATGGATGATGAAATCAACGCGGGAGATGTCGTGGTTATCAGGTATGAAGGTCCAAAAGGCGGGCCGGGCATGCGCGAGATGTTATCTCCGACATCCGCTATAGTCGGAAAGGGATTAGGCAGTAAAGTGGCACTGATTACAGACGGCAGATTTTCCGGCGGAACAAGAGGATTATGCATAGGTCATATCAGTCCTGAAGCTCCCGATGGGGGAGTTATCGGCGTGATAAAAGACGGCGATGAAATATATATTAATATTCCCGAACGACAGTTGACCTTAAATATTAGTGACAAAGAAATACAAGACAGATTAAAAAATTTCGTGCCGAAGCCTTCTAAGGTGAAAAAAGGATATTTAAAACGGTATTCTTCCGTTGTATCATCTTCCGATAAAGGTGCGATAACAAGCTTGTAAAAAAAGAGAGGTTTTAAAACCTCTCTTTTTTATTTGTTCTAAAACAGCCAGAAGCTGTTTATTTTTCTTCGTTCCAAGAATACATTTTACGAAGTTCTTTACCTACTTTTTCAAGCAGATGTTCGGATTTTACACGTCTTGTAGCTAAGAAGTGAGCTCTGTTTGCGGCTTTATTTTCTGTAATCCATTTAGCTGCAAAGGTTCCGTCTTGTATTTCGGAGAGAACTTTCTTCATTTCTTTCTTTGTTTCATCAGTGATAATACGTTTACCTGTTTCATAATCTCCAAATTCGGCAGTATCAGAGATAGAATATCTCATTTTAGCGAAACCGCCCTGATAGATTAAATCAACAATAAGCTTCATTTCATGAATACATTCAAAGTAAGCATTTTGAGGGTCATAACCTGCTTCAACAAGTGTTTCAAAACCTGCTTGCATTAAAGCGGTAACCCCACCGCAAAGAACAGCCTGTTCTCCGAATAAATCCGTTTCAGTTTCTTGCCTAAATGTGGTTTCAAGAACACCAGCCCTTGCTCCGCCGATGCCTGCAGCATAAGCCAAAGCTATTTCATGCGCTTTACCCGATGCATTTTGATGAACTGCGATTAAACAAGGTACTCCTTTTCCTTCCGTATATTCGCTTCTTACGGTATGTCCGGGTCCCTTTGGAGCTATCATAATGACATCAACATCGCTCGGAGGAACTATTTGATTAAAATGAATGTTAAACCCGTGAGCAAAAGCAATTGTTTTGCCTGATGTTAAATTCGGAGCAATTTGTGTTTTGTAAATATCAGCCTGTTTTTCGTCGGGCAGTAAAATCATAATTAAATCAGCAGCTTTAGATGCATTTTCAACAGTATCAACTTTTAAACCTGCACTTTCGGCTTTTTCCCAAGATTTTGAACCTTTGTACAGTCCGACAATTACGTTAATTCCGCTTTCATGTAAATTAAGAGCATGCGCGTGTCCCTGACTACCGTAACCTATGATTGCAACCGTTTTATCTTTTAATAAACCCAAATTACAATCCGATGCGTAATAAATTTTTGCCATAAATACCTCATTTCCTAAACATAGTTATTAAAGCTCTTCTAAGTGTAAAACTTAAAAAATACTAAGTCAACAGTAAAAATTATTAAGCTAAAAATCAAAAAAATTGCACTTAAATTATAATTAAGTTAAAATTTTAGTAAAAATATACGGAGAAGAGAAATGACAGCCGAGCAAGTAAATAAAACGGAAAAAATAACCGGTGCAAGAATGTTTTTGGAATGCCTGAGAAGAGAGGGTGTTGATAAAATTTTCGGATATCCCGGCGGTGTTATTCTTCATATTTATGACGAATTATATAAATGTGATTATATAAAGCATTATTTGGTAAGACATGAACAGGCAGCCGTACATGCTGCTGAAGGATATGCGAGAATAACGGGTAAACCGGGAGTAGTACTTGTAACATCGGGGCCCGGAGCTTGTAATACCATTACGGGGATTGCTAATGCATATTATGACAGTTATCCGCTTGTTGTATTTACCGGTCAGGTAGATTCTAAACTTATAGGAAACGATGCTTTCCAAGAATCGGACATAGTCGGAATTACACGTACATGCTGCAAACACAATTATCTGGTAAAGAATATAAGTGAATTACCGAGAATAATAAAAGAATCATTTCATATAGCCAAAACAGGCAGACCGGGACCTGTTGTCGTTTCACTTCCTAAAGATATTTTAACGGCGAAAACGGATTTTGAATATCCCGAAAAATTAAATTTACCGGGATATAATCCCACATACGAAGGACATCCGATACAATGCAGACGTGCACTGAAATTGTTATGTGAAGCGCAGCGGCCTGTTATAATATCCGGAGGAGGCGTAATACATTCAGATGCCTGGAAGGAAATAAGAGAACTTGCCGGACTGCTGAACATTCCCGTTGCAACAACTTTAATGGGCATAGGTACTTATCCGCAGGATGATAAATTATCATTGGGCATGCTTGGTATGCACGGTAATTATTGGGCAAATTTGGCCGTAAGTAACTGTGATGTTTTATTTGCGGTCGGTACAAGATTTAACGATAGGATAACAGGCTGTTTAAAAAGATTTTGTGCGGATGCAAAGGTTATTCATGTTGACATTGATCCTTGCTCCATAAGTAAAAATGTACATGTTGACATTCCTATAGTCGGTGATGCAAAGAATGTACTAAATGTAATGTTGAACGATTATGAAAGCGGGAAATATACTTTTAACACCGAAATGAGAAAAATCTGGACGGAACAGATAAATTCCTGGAAAATCAATTGTCCGATGCGTGCTGTTGAAAACGGAATAATGAGTCCGCAAAGTGTCATAGAACACATTTATCAACAAACAAAAGATAAAAATGTAATAATAGCAACGGAAGTCGGACAACATCAAATGTGGACCGCGCAATTGTATAAATTCAACCGTCCGGGACAATTTATAACGTCAGGCGGATTAGGCACAATGGGTTTTGGTTTTCCCGCTGCTATGGGTGCACAAATTGCAAATCCTGATGCCTTAGTTTTTAATATTGCAGGTGACGGTAGTATTCAAATGAATATACAGGAACTGATGACTTGTGTAGATTATAAAATTCCGGTTAAAATTGCGGTAATAAATAACGGTTATTTGGGTATGGTAAGACAATGGCAGGAAAAATTATTTGAAAAACATTATTCTCAAACTAACATTACGTCTCCTGATTATGTAAAGTTAGCAGATGCCTACGGAATAATGGGAATAAGAATTACGAAGGAAGAAGAGATAGATGCCGCATTAGAAAAAGCAATATCATATAACGGTCCCGTAATAATGGACTTTATTGTAGAACCTTTTGAAATGGTTTATCCTTGGGTATTGGCAGGCAAACCCTTAAATGAAGTAATACTTTCAAACAAAGATGCCGGATTGGGAGGATAATTATGAAACATACTATTTCCGTGTTGGTGAAAAATGAGGCAGGTATACTGTCGTCCGTTTGCGATTTATTTTCAA
The DNA here is from genome assembly GCA_947630355.1 of Candidatus Gastranaerophilales bacterium. Classification (GTDB taxonomy): domain Bacteria; phylum Cyanobacteriota; class Vampirovibrionia; order Gastranaerophilales; family Gastranaerophilaceae; genus Avigastranaerophilus. Next base: position 4,786 of record CANRHJ010000020.1, read on the forward strand.
CAAGAGGATATAATATAGAAAGCTTAACCGTTGCGGCAACAATTGATTCCGTTTATTCAAGAATTACGATAGTAACAAATGGTGATGATGTTGTTATAGAACAGATATGCAAACAATTAAACAGACTAATTAACACAATAAAGGTGGTTGAACTCCCTAAATCGGCGGAAAAATGTATAGACAGAGAATTAATATTATGTAAAGTAACGGCTAAAGATGATGTCAGAAGTGAAATATTAAGGATATCAGAAATATTCGGTGCCAAGATTATTGATGTTTCTCCGGATATATACACACTTGAATATTCGGGTGATAACAGGCAGGTAATGGCTTTAATTTCTTTATTAAGACCGCTTGGAATTAAAGAATTGGTTCGTTCGGGCATGGTTGCTATAACAAGAGAAAATCAATTTATAAATCTGCAAAAATAAAAAGACTTACATTTGTAAGTCTTTTTATTAAAGTTTCTATTTGTATTAATTAACTGTAATATGAAAAATGACTGTTGTCCTTTGTCGGAGCTTTAGGTGTGTTTTGTTCTTCAGTTTTTGGCTTTTCTATTTTAGGTGTAGCCATCTCTATTTCATGAGTTTCTTTATTAAGTTCTTTTTTAACATTTTGTATTAGATTTTGTTCTTCGTCACGTTTTTTTAGTTTCTCGGCAAATGCTGCATATCCTGTTTCTGCTTTTTTAGGCTTGTTTTCTTGTTTTGACGAAGTATAATCATTTGCAGCATAATATGATTTGGGGTTTACTTTCATATTCTATCCTTTCTGTTTATTTGACATAGTAAGATATCGGTAAGTAGTGTGGAAAACTTTAGAAAATTTTTTAAAATATTAAAAAAAATTTACATTTAAACTAGCTTAATTGATTATGGAATTTTAAAAGTTTTATGATTATAATTTTTTGTGTAATAAAAAGGAGTTATTTATGAGAAAATTATTTTTATTAATTATGACAGTTGCGGCATTTTTATGCTTTGCATTTATGAGAGAAAGCTCATTCAATCCTGTATTATTAAAAGCACAAGCGGCGGTAAAACAGGTACAGGCCGCTCATATATTGGTACCTACAGAGCAAGAAGCCCTAAAAATACGAGAAGAAATAACATCAGGTTCAAACGGCGAAAATACTTTAGAAAAATTTACCGAAGCCGCAAAAAAATATTCTAAATGTCCTTCAGGTAAATCAGGAGGTTTATTAGGCTGGTTCGGAAAAGGTGATATGGTTCCGGAATTTGAAAATGCCGCTTTTAATCTTCCGAGCGGTATTGTCTCAGAGCCTGTTAAAACTCAATTCGGATATCATCTCATTTATGTTATTTCCAAGAAATAATTAAATTTTATTTGTTTATTTTCTGATGAAACAACGGATAAAATATACTCATCTTTAAATTTAAAAGATTTATAAGCTTGGACATTACTTTGGAGTTTAATTTCAGCTTCATATAATGTCCAAGTTTTATAAAAAGCCTCTAAAGAATTTTCTTCCGTTTTGAGATGCATTCTTTTTGTAATAGCTTCAAACTTTCTCGGTCTTATTTTTTCAATATCGCAGCCGACGGGAGAAATGTCGAAACAAACAACGGCATATTCATGGGAGTGTGAAATACTAAACTCTGTTTTCGAAAATTTAAATTTGGGTTTTTTATTAATGATTTCAATTTCGGAATTATCAATATTATAGAACTTTTTAGCCGCATAATCCAATATGTATCTGCCTGCATTATGCTGTTTTTCTTTTATATTTTTACCCGTAAAATTTTTGCAGTTAATATAAAATAAATCCATATATTTATTATAAGCTCAAATAGTAATCTTTCAAAAGTTTGGTATCTGCTTCTATATTGGGGCTTTCACAAACCAAAGCACCTTTAACGTCAAATTTTTTCAATACTTTCAGCAAGTCGGTATAATTCATATCGCTTTCCTGAAGATTTAAATGTTTTTTTTCGCCTTTGAGTCCGTATTCAATGCCTGCCAAATGAGCGTGAAAGTTATTAAAAACGTAATCGCCGAGCTCACATCCTATGTATTCCATTATTTTGGAAAATTCATCATAAGTATTAAATTCCCCGTTATTTCTGGCATGAAGATGAGCAAAATCAATGCAGGGTAATACGTATTTAAAATTTTTGGAAAGTTCGGTTATTTCTTCCAAACTTCCCCATTGAGTACCTTTTCCGGTAGTTTCCGGTCTTATCCAAACGTGATTTTGCTGTTTTTCCAATTCGGAACAAATATACTCCATTGATTTATAAACGGTATTATAAACATCAGAAGGATTTTGTCCCATATAGAAAGCAGCGTGAAAAGTAATACTGAAAGCTCCGATATTTTTTGCGACAGCAGCAGTTTCAAGAATTCTTTTAATTCCGGCATCAATTTTTTCCTGCTCTTGTGAATTTAAGTTGATATAAAAAGGTCCGTGACAAGTAGCAGTAAGATTATTCAGAGAAATAAAGTTTTTGACAAAATTTTGTGTATCTTCATTCATTCTGACACCGTGAACAAATTCAATTTCAAGCCCGTCCAAATCCATGTCTTTAATAACATTCAGTCCGTCTTTATAATTTTTGGCGGAGGAGGGAATACCCGGCGTAAGGAAATTAAGTTTATTCATTTTGTAAAATATCTCCTTTACGAACATTAACTCTGTTAACGAAATCCCTGCCCGAAGATATAAAGAAAGAGCCGTATTGAAGAGCATCGATTTCAAGAATATCTTTTCCGCAAGCAACTTTTAAAGAATTTTTGTTATCGCAGATTGTGCCGGGTTTATGTTTATGATGTTTTTCAATAACATAAGCGGAATGAATTTTCATAATAATCCCTTTATAGCAGGTAAAAGCTCCGATAAAAGGATTAAGTGCCCTGATAAATCTTTCTATTTCTTCGGCGGATTTAGACCAATCAATGAAAGTATTTTTTTTCTCAAAACTCAAGTCGGGAGCAGTTTTACAGCCGGCGATTTGGGGTTGTGGTTTGCGCGGAAATTCATGTGTTTCATAATAATCCAAAGCTTCATATAGCATTGTTGCGCACATAAAATTGGTTCTGTTGAAAAGAGTTCCCATTGTTTCATTAAGGTCAATGTTAAAACGATATTGTGAAATTAAATCTCCCGTATCAAAATTTTCATCCATAAAATGAAGAGTTATGGCAGATTCTTCTTCTCCGTTAATAATAACGTGAGAATAAGGATTTGCCCCTCTATAATCGGGCAGTTTTGAAGGATGAAGATTGATAAATCCGTCTTTAGTAAGCTGTAATAGTTCTTTGGGAAGTTTTTTATTATAAGAAGCAACAACTCCCAAGTCCGCATCCAAATTTTTAATCCGCTGTAAAAATCCTTTTTCGTTAAGGCTTATATTATATTGGAAAACCTCCAAGCCTAAATTTTGCGCAGTATCCACCATTAATTTATTTGTATTGTGATCCATCGAAGGCGGGATAACTCCGACTATATTAATTCCTTTGGAAACTAATTTGTTCAGACAAATAATAGCCATATCAGGCATGCCTACAAACAGAATTTTTTTAGAATACTTCTTTTCCACTCTTATTTCCTCAAATTAATTATATAACAAAAAATAACTTTTATTTTAAGTGTGTTTTTAATAAAATGAAAAATGAGGTGAATAATATGCTAGATATAAGAATGATAAGAGAAAATCCCGAAAAGGTTAACGAATTATTAAAGAGAAGAAATCCTGAACTTTCAATAGACGGTATATTGGAAATAGATGTAAAAAGAAGGAAAGTTCAGACACAAGCCGATGAATTGAGAGCGAAACGCAAGAATATGTCTCAAGAAATCGGGATGTTAAAGAAACAAGGTCAAAATACGGATGAAATACAAGCTCAAGTAAAAGAAATGGGCGATGAAATAAAGGAATTTGAAGAGCAGGAACAAAGACTGGATGCGGAACAGAAAAATTTACTTCTTGCAACACCGAATATCCCCGACGAAACGACACCGATAGGACTGTCAGATGCGGATAATGTGGAAATTAAACGTGTAGGTGAAGTGAAAAAGGTAAATTTTGTTCAAAAGCCGCATTGGGATATATGTGTCGAAAAGGATATAGTAGATTTTGAGCGAGGCGTGAAATTATCACAATCAAGATTTTCGCTCTACAGAGGGAAAGGCGCTCAACTGGAACGTGCAATAATAAACTTTTTCCTTGATACACACACAAAAGAACACGGATATGAGGAAATATTACCTCCCGTAATGGACCGGTACCGGACAATTACCGAAATTTGCGCAAGATATGTATAAATGTGAGGAAGAAGATTTATATTTAATTCCTACTGCGGAAGTACCCGTAACAAATATATATTCAGGGGAGATATTGAGTGAAGATATGCTTCCGAAGTATATGACGGCATATACACCTTGCTTCAGGCGTGAAGCAGGTTCAGCAGGTAAAGATACAAGAGGATTAATAAGACAGCACCAATTTAATAAGGTGGAACTTGTAAAATTGTGTACACCCGAAACCAGCGTGGAAGAGCACGAAAAACTTACGCGAAATGCTGAGCGTATATTGGAATTGCTGGAATTACCATACAGAAGAGTAGCATTATCAACCGGTGATATCGGGTTTTCTGCAAGAAAATGTTATGATTTGGAAGTATGGCTTCCGTCGTACGGTACATATAAAGAGATATCCAGCTGTTCAAACTTCGGAGATTTTCAGGCAAGAAGAGCAAATATACGTTACAGAAGCAAGGAAAGCGGAAAACCTGTATATGTACATACCTTAAACGGTTCAGGATTGGCTGTGGGCAGAACTTTTGCCGCTATATTGGAGAATTTCCAAAGAGAAGACGGAACGGTATTAATACCTGAAGTTTTGAGAAAATATACGGGATGGGATGTTCTATAGATGGCGGAAGGGAAATTTATAACCTTTGAAGGGGCCGACGGTTCAGGGAAAACGACACAGCTGAAAATAATAAAAGAATTTTTGGAAAACAGCGGATATAAGGTAGTAGAAACCCGAGAACCCGGTGCGACCGCAATAGGTGAAAAAATAAGAGAAATATTATTGCATGAAACCGAGAAAATATCCGATAATTGTGAAATGTTTCTGTTTTTGGCAGACAGAGCGGAACATATCGAAAGATTGATAAAACCGGCAATAGAATGCGGTAAAATTGTATTGTGTGATCGCCATACAGATTCTACAATAGCTTATCAAGGTTACGGACGCGGAAAAAATAAAGAAATATTAAGAAAACTAAATGATATTGCCGTTAACGGATTAATCCCCGATTTAACATTATTATTTGATGTAACAATAGAGACAGCTCAAAACAGAGTGGGAAAAGATAAGGACAGAATGGAATCTGCGGGCAGAGAGTTCTTTGAACGTGTAAGAAACGGTTATTTGGAATTGCAAAAAGAAAATCCCGAACGCATAAAATTAATAAATGCAAATAATTCAATAGAAACGGTAACAAAAGACACAAAAGATATTATAATAAAAATGTTGGAAAAAGATAGGAGAATAAATGTCTCAGGAGTATAGACGCTGGTATGACAATGATCCTATATTAAAGGAAGCATTGGAATTATTAAAATTGCAGACGGATGAAAAGAAGACAGCTGCAGCTGATTTCATAATATCTCTGCAAGAGCAGGTAGCGCAGGATGTAATCGAACGAATTTATGATATAACTCAAAAGTTCAGTGCAGAAGGTAACAGATGGTATGATGAAGATCCTGTAATGCTTAAGGCAATAGAATTATTGCGTGCGGCACCGCCCAAGACACAAAGACTGGCCGCATTAAAACTGTTGTTGGCTATGGAGAACAATGATTTAGGTTCATTGGAACAAATAAATGAATAATGAGTTAAAAGACATTCAAAATCAGGAAGACAAAAGAGGAATAGACATCCAAAAAGTTGGGGTAAACGGAGTGGAAGTACCTCTTATTATTGAGCGTAAAAACGAAAAAAGTCAGACTGTATCTGCGAAAGCACGATTGAGTGTAACTCTTCCGCATAATTACAGAGGAACTCACATGTCACGATTTATTGAAGTTTTAAGTGAGTATTCCGAGAAAAATCTTTTAGGAGTCGACATAAAAGGCTTGTTATATGATGTTAAAAACAGGCTGGAATCAAAGTGCGCGCATGTCAAATTTGAATTTAAGTATTTTATAAAGAAGAAGGCGCCCGTGAGCGAGATTGAATTTCCCGTTGGTTATGATTGCTCATTTCAGGGAGATTTAAACGGAGATGATTATAAATTTATTCTTGGAGTAAAAGTGCCGATAACTACGCTTTGTCCTTGTTCAAAAGAGATATCAAAATACAGTGCGCATAACCAAAGGACAATGGTAAAAGTAAAGGTAAGTTATAAAGAAAATGATATAATATGGATTGAAGATTTGATAGAAAAGGTTGAAAACTGCGGTTCAAGTCAGGTTTATTCAATACTTAAAAGGTGTGATGAAAAATATGTCACGGAAACGGCGTATGAAAACCCTAAGTTCGTTGAAGACGTTTTAAGAGACGTCATTTGTATACTAAAAAATGATGAAAAAATAACATTCTACGAGGTAGAAGTAGAAGCTCAAGAAAGTATTCATAACCATAATGCTTGGGCTTGGCAGGCTGAAACAAAGTAAGATATTGGAGAAGGAAATATGAAAGAACTGTTTAACGATTATGTACAATCATTGGAAACATATATAATGATACAAATTAAGACGGAGACTGCAAGGCTGGCTCCTGTGTTGACTGCAAAAGGCCGCGCACCGATTTCATTAGCTATGGGCGCACCGGTGGAGGTACCGCCTCAATTGGTTACTGATAAGATAAAAGAGTATGCCGACACCGATGGTATGCATACTTATACCTTAGTTAAAGGTGAATCATATTTGCTGGAATCAATAGCATTGAATATGAAAAAGCGTACGGGAATTGATTTTGATGTAAAATCCGAGATTTGTGCGCTGATAGGTTCAAAAGAGGGTATAGCCAATTTAATAAGAGCTTTGATAAACCCCCGAAAAGATATTAAAGAGCGTGATATTGTTTTAATACCCGATCCGGGCTATGCTTCATATAAAGAAATGGTTAAAGTTTCCGGAGGTTTAGGGTATGGAATTCCTTTAACAAAAGAAAATAATTACATGCCTGATTTGGAAGAGGCGATGATCAATTTGGAGAAAGACGGGTTTGACAGAAATAAAGTTAAAGCTTTAGTAATAAACTATCCGAATAATCCGCTCGGAGCAATATGTACAAAAGAATATTTACAAAAGGCAGTAGAATTTTGTAAGAAGTATAATCTTCTGTTAATTTCTGATGCGGCATATATAGACTTAACATTTGAAGGAGCGCCTAAAGCCCACAGTGTATTTGAAATTGAGGGTGCTAAGGAAGTTGCAGTAGAGTTTTACAGTTTTTCCAAACCGTATTCAATGACAGGCTGGAGAATAGGCTGGGTATGCGGAAATAAGGATGCCGTAGGTATATTAGGCAAGTTAAAATCTACAATAGATACAGGAATATATAAGCCTATACAGAAAGCTGCATCGGATATTTTAAATTCAAAAGAAGGGGATGAATATATAAAAGAGGCAAACAAGAGATTTGAGCGGAAGCAGAAAATAGTAACGGACGGATTTAAGGAACTCGGCTGGCCGATGGATAAAATAAATCCGCCTAAAGCAACGTTCTATCTGTGGCTTCCTATTCCTTCAAGATATAAAACATCCAAAGAGTTTACGGATGATGTTCTTAATACTTCAGGTATAGTATTGGTACCCGGCAACGGATTTGGAAATAACGGTGAAGGCTGGTTCAGAATGTCAATAGTTGCATCAGAAGAACAAATGCATGAGGTCGTCAGAAGATTAAAAGAAGACGGATTTTATTTTGAGGTGAAATAATGTTTGAGGGAATAAGGTCGTTATTTAAGAAACAAGAAAACACACCGAAAAAATATTTAAGCTGTGAATATATACAGCATGGGTTCAATGTGGATTATGAAGATATAAAAATGTGCTGTTTTAACTGTCATGAAGGCGGAGGACGGCAAATTTTGATTGATAATTACAAAGGAGAAATGATAGATTGGAATAAGTTCTTTAAAGAAAAGCGTAAAATGCGTGAAATGAATAAGAAAGGAATAACGCTTGAACGTTGTAAAGGTTGTTTTTTCTTAAAAGAACGGGAATGGGATGATGAAGACTATATAAATTATATGGTATTTAATCATTGGACTCAGTGCAATTGCAAATGTAAGTACTGTTTCACAAATGAACAATCGGATTTTTTCAATGCCAGAAAGAATTATAACATGTACCCCGTAATAAAGAAACTTGCGGATATGGGGAAAATCAGAGGCGGCGGCGAGATAGGTTTTGGCGGAGGAGAACCCGCACTTTTACCGGAATTCGAGCCTATGGTCAATATGCTTTTAGACTGCGGATGCGATAATATAAGGGTGCATTCGTCAGGTGTCAAATATTCACAAGCAATGGAACGAGGCATAAGAGAAGGTAAACTTGTATTAGTAGTCTCAGTTGATTCGGGCTGTCCTGAAACGTACGAAAATATAAAAAGGGTAAATCACTTTAACAAGGTATGGGAAAACCTCGCAAAATATGCATCCTGCCAGTCGATAAATAAGTATAAAGTAAAAACAAAATACATTATTTATCCTCATTATAACGATAATAAAGAAGAAATTGACAAATTTTTTGATTACACCGTAAAAGCAGGTATAAATAGTGTAGTTCTTGACGTTGAAGGCGGATGGTATATAAATAATAAATATAATATCCCCGATTATTTGTATGAATTGCTTGATTATGCGGAAAATAAAACCAAAGAGTACGGTATGAAGTTTGTTGAATTTTATGACAGGGCAAATGATATGCGTATTCATAAAGAAGAATACAAACTAATGAGAGAAAATGGAAGCAATCAAGTCCAACAGATATAAACATTATTTTTTTGAGCTGTTAACGCTTGCAGTTCCTATATTGATAGGAAATTTGGGACATACCTTGATAGGAGCAACCGATATTTTGGTTGTAGCCGGTTATAATATAAATTCTCTGGCGGCAATAAGTATAGCAAATTCAATATTATTTACTATTTTTATATTCGGACTGGGTGTTTCAACGGCTATTTCCGTAATACTGTCCAATATGCGGGGCGCTAAACAAAAAATTAAGAAATATTTGCCTTCAAGTATATTATTTTCAATATTTTTATCAATAATATTTTCAATAATATGTTATACGACAAAGTTTTTAGTTCCTTATATGGGCTTTGGTGAAGAATTAGTGCCTTATATACAGCAATATATAGGTATAGTATCTTTTTCAATAATCGGGATATATCTGTATGAAGGGATAAAACAATTTTTACAGGCTTATGAAATAGTGAAATTCCCCAATATATTACTGTTGATAGCCGTAGTGTTAAATCTGATATTTGATATAGTTTTTGTATTCGGATTTGGTTTTATTCCGCCGATGGGTGTAAAAGGTGCGGCAATAGCTACAAGTTTGGTAAGAACAATAGTCGGTTTAGTAATGTTAATATATGTAATAAGGTTTATAAATATAAAAACAAAACCTGATTATAAATATATGATGCGTATAATAAAAATAGGTTCACCGATAGGAACGGCACTTTTACTTGAATTTTTGGCATTTAATATTATAACAATATTGGTCGGCAGGGAAAACGGAATATTATCAGCCGTGCATAATATATTAATTACGATAACTTCAGCAACATATATGGTTCCCATGTCAATATCTACGGCTCTTGCAGTAAAAGTTTCTTATTATTACGGCGCCGAAAAACCATTGGAAATAAAGCGATATTCATATACCGCTTTAATTGCAGGAGTGGGTTTTATGGCGGCGGCAGGAATAATGCTTGCAATATTTCCCGAACAGTTAATAAAATTATTTACTAAGGATACAAATGTTTTAAGAATAGCAGTTCCGGTAGTAATTATTACAGCAATATATCAAGTATTTGACGGTTTCCAGACTGTAATGGGTGGTGTATTAAAAGGATTTAAGATGACGAAATTTGTATCATTATCGGTATTAACGGGATACTGGATAGTTGGCATGCCTATTGCCGTCATACTGGTCGGACAATATCATATGTCATTAAAAGGATATTGGATAGCACTTGCTGTTTCATTATGCATAATAGGTATCATACAAGCTTTTGCTGCAAGGTATAAGTTTAACAAAATAAATAAATAATATACAATTTAGCGGTGATAGGATATGTAACATTCAAATTGATGTTATAACTTTAGAAATAAATAATATACAATTTAGCGGTGATAGGATATAATAAATTTATAGTTTTAACAGATATTTGAACGGAAAATTATGGAAAAAGAATTAAAATATAAAAGAATTTTATTAAAACTTTCGGGAGAGGCATTATTAGGGAAACAGGAATTTGGTATAGATCAAGCACCGCTGGAGATGATAGCGAGTGAAATAAAGACGGTATATGAATCGGGGGCTCAAATAGCGGTAGTTGTAGGCGGAGGCAATATATTTCGCGGAGTAAAAAATTCGGCGAAATACGGCATGGATCAGGCAACAGGTGATTATATCGGAATGCTTGCGACTGTTATGAATGCATTGGCGCTGCAAAGTGCATTAAGAAAGCTGGATGTTTCATGCAGGGTTCAAACGGCAATAGATATGAATAAAATAGCTGAACCATATATAAGATTTAAGGCAATAAGACATTTAGAGAAATCAAGAGTGGTAATATTTGCGGCAGGAACAGGAAATCCGTTTTTTACAACCGATACGGCAGCGGCATTAAGGGCATCAGAAATAGGTGCAGAAGCCATGTTAATGGCTAAAAATGGTGTTGACGGCATATATTCGGATGACCCCAGAACAAATCCGAATGCTAAGAAGTACAATACGATAACATACGATGACATAATAGTAAAAGGACTTAAAGTCATGGATACTGCGGCGTGTGCATTATGCAAACAAAATTCTATACCCATAGTGGTATTTGATTTTGCCGCAAAAGGCAGCATCATGGAAATATTAAAAGGTCAAAATATTGGAACATATGTAGGAGGATAAAATGACTGTAGAGACAATGTATCAAACAGGTACTGAAAAAATGGAAAAAGCTATAAATCAAATGAAGAAAGAATTTGCTTCAATAAGAACAGGCAGAGCAAATCCGATGATACTGGATAAGGTAGTAGTTGAATATTACGGTGCCCCGACACCGTTAAGACAATTGTCTCAGGTAAGTGTGCAAGACGGAACTACATTGGTAATAGCGCCTTATGATAAAACAATTTTGAAAGAAGTTGAAAAAGCCGTAATTAAAGCTGATTTGGGAATAAACCCGAATTCTGACGGTATTGTTGTACGTTTGGCATTTCCTCCTTTAACTCAGGATAAGAGAAAAGAAATTTGTAAAGATGTTAAAAAAGTTTGCGAAGATACAAAAGTAGCTATCCGCAATATCAGAAGAGATATGACGGATGAGCTCAAGAAAATAGAAAAATCGGATAATTTACCCGAAGATTCGGTAAAAGACAATCAGGAAAAAATTCAGAAACTGACGGATAAGTACATAAAAATAGCGGAAGACCATTCTGCGGAAAAAGAAAAAGAGGTATTGACCGTATAGTGGCTATAATAAATACGATATTAAAGAACAGAATAATAACGGGATTTTCCATCGGTGCGTTGGTATTCGGCTGTATACTTGCGGGCGGAAAGTTTTTGCTGGCGTTACTGCTTGTATTTATAATAATAGCATCGCGGGAATATGCAAGAATACTGGAAAATAAAGGGTTTTACCCGTTTTTTAAAGTAATATTAATCGTGTCCGTATCAATGATTTTGGTTTCGGCAAGCGGGTATGTAAATTTGATACCTTTGGTATTACTGTTCGGAACAATAGGTTCTTTTTTATCGGTATTATTCAGAGGAAGACAGCCGTATATTGCAAATGTCGCAACAACAATATTAGGTTTTTTAATAGCATGGATGCCTTGTCATGTTTGTTTGATAAGGCAAATGGGACCGGAAGTTTCATTATTCGGACTGACTTTCAAACAAGGCTTGTATTTCCTGTTGTTTATATTTTTTGTAATATTAATAACCGATATCGGAGCGTATTTTATCGGTATAAAGTACGGAAAAAACAAATTATCGCCGGTCATAAGTCCTAAAAAGACAGTGGAAGGAGCATTAGGCGGCGGAATATTTGCACTGATAACGGGAATAATTATAGGTCAATTAATAGGTATAGGTTTATATCATTCTGTAGTATTAAGTTTAATAGTTACGGTAATGGCGCAGTTGGGTGATTTGTCCGAATCTTTAATAAAACGAGATGCGGGAGTAAAAGATTCCGGCAATTCTCTTCCCGGTCACGGAGGCTTTTTGGACAGGGCTGACAGCTATTTATTTTCCGTCCCGGTTGCGTATTATTATATAGAATATTTTATTTTGTCGGGTGTTGATTTCAATATGGTAAGAGATTTAATACAGAAAGTAATGAATGTTATCTGCAGTTAGAAAAAATCAATTAAAGGAATTAATTAATCGGCTTGAAATACAACAAATAGATATAGACCTGTTAAATGTGGCTTTAACGCATGCCTCATATAATTTTGAAGAAAACAGAAATGATGAAATGAATTATGAACGCTTGGAGTTTCTTGGCGATTCCGTACTAAGGTTATTTGTAAGCGAGTTAATATATGATAAGTACGGTGAATATAGTGAAGGAAAGTTGACGAAGATAAGAAGCTGTTTGGTAAGCGACGAATATTTAGCCGTAATTGGCGAAGAAATAGGGCTAAACAAATATATTAATATAGGGAAGCACGAGGAAAAAGACGGCGGAAGAAATAAAGAATCGATAATAGCCTGCGTAACGGAAGCCGTATTGGGTGCAATATATAAAAG
>CANRHJ010000021.1 GCA_947630355.1 Candidatus Gastranaerophilales bacterium
CTGGTTCTTTCTCGGAGAAACAATCAATATTAAACAGTTTCTTGCCTGTATTGTTGTTTTTTCAGGTATATATATCAGTCAAATTGATCAAAATAACAAACTGGCAAACCTTATAAAAAAGTTTCCCGTTTCAAATTATTTATTTTTAAAGAGCAAAAAATAATATGTTTTATGTTATAATTCATTTGGACATTAATAATTTAAAGGGATACAAATGCAGATAGGAATACCGAGAGCTCTTTCTTTTTATGACTTTTACCCGTTCTGGTTCGGATTTTTTACCGATTTGGGTATAAAAATAGTTTTATCGGACAGAACAACTAAACAAACAATGAGTCTCGGATCTTCGCTTGTTGTTCCGGAAACTTGTCTGCCTGTTAAAGTTTATGCTGGACATATATTAAATCTTTTGGATAAAGGTGTTGATAAAATCTTGGTTCCTTCAATCCAATCAATAGCACCGAAAATATATAATTGTTCTAAAATCAGAGGGTTGCCGGATTTAATAAGAAATGTAGTAAAAAAACCTTTTACCATGATAGAAGCAACTCTGGATAAATCGGAAAAAAATCAGGGACTTTATGAATTTTTAAAAGAAATTGCAGCATATTACGGTATTACCGATTTTGAAAGAATAAAGAAGGCTTCTAAATCGGCATGGAGAGTTTATAATAATTATTACATTATGAGAAGAAGCGGCCTTGATTATAAATCGGCTTTAAATGCAGCTGTTGAAAATAAGGTATTAATCAGTTCGGAACAGAAGGCATATCCGATAAATATTGCGGTAATTGCCCACGCTTACAACCTTTATGATGACCGTATAAGTATGAAAATATTTGAAAAACTGGAAAAACTTGATGTAAAAGTTTTTACTGCACATAATTTAACGCGTGAGCAAATGGAAGAAGGTTTAAACGCCATGAATTCCAGATTGTATTGGGCAAATGAATACGAAATAACAGGCGCCGCTGCGCATTATATTCAAGATAAAAACATCGACGGAATTGTAACAATAAACGCCTTCGGCTGCGGCCCCGATTCCATGATGCTTGAGCGCGTTTCAAGATTTGCAAGAAAAAATAAAATGCCGATGTTATCTCTTTCCATTGATGAACAAACAGGTGAAGCAGGATTTGTTACAAGGCTTGAGGCTTTTGTTGATATGCTCTACAGAAAAAAACGTTCTTCTATTTTAAATAAAATAAATTTAAAAACGAATAATAACAACAATTTTCAAATAAAATGCAGGGATTTAATTTGACCTTACAAATTTCAGTCAGCACTTTTTAACACCTTAATCCCTGATAGAATTTCACAAATTTTGCAATAAAAAAGAGGAACATTAAGTTCCTCTTTCAAAGAATCCCCAAAACTTACGCTTGCGGTTGGTTCCACAAAGCATCTCTTAAGAACTTGCTTTTTTGTGATTCTGCAGACAAAGCTACATTTACAGGAGTGAAGATAAATACCGAATCACCTATTTTTTGTTGGCTGCCTGATAATGCGTGAGTAGCACCGCATAAAAAATCAACTATTCTGAGTGCTTGTTCTTTATCAAGCAAATGCAAATTTAATACTATTGTTTTTCTGTCTTTTAAATGTTTAACAATTGATATTGAATCTTCATAAGAACGAGGTTCGCATACAATAACTTCATAACCTCTGAAATTGGGATGAGTAACAACTTTTGAATTTTGTGTTTTTTCTTCTTGAGTAGTATAAGAAGGATTTAACGCATAATTACCTTGAGTCGGGTAATCATCTGTTTCCGTTGTTTCTTCTCCCATCATAGTACCGTAAATGTCTTCTTCTTTCCCTTCGAATCCTGATGTTAAAAAATCAATGATTCCTTTAAATTTGTCTGCAACTGCCAATTTTCTTCCTCCTAAGTATTATTCAAATAGTATTCTTCCAAGTCGTATTATTGTTGCACCTTCTTCCAGTGCTATTTTATAGTCCCTCGACATACCCATCGAAATATGTTTTAATTCTACATCAAATTCAGATTGTAATTCATCGTATATTTGTTTGATATTTTTGAATAAACGATGCAATTCTTCTTCATTACTGTCAATGGGCGCCATATTCATTATCCCGATAACTTTTATTGACGGCAAATTATATATCTCTTTAAACTCCCGTTTCAATTCTTCGGGACTAAAACCGCTTTTTTGTTCTTCTCCGGCATTATTAACCTGCATTAATATTTTTTGATTTATTCCCTTCTTTTGCGCCTCTATTGATATAGCTTGTGCAAGTTTGAGCGAATCAACGGAATGTATTAAATCAAAAACACCTACCGCAAGTTTAACTTTATTTGTTTGTAAGTGGCCTATTAAGTGAAATCTGCTGCTTTCCCTGATTTCTTCGGGTAATTTTTGTATTTTCTCAACAGCTTCTTTTACTCGATTTTCCCCAAAATCTCTAAAGCCGAGCTTATAGTATTTTATAATTTGTTGTTCATCAAAATATTTTGTTACCGCGACTATCGTCGGATTATAAGGTGCAATTTGTGCTTTGATTTTTTCGTAATTTTCAATAAGTTTGTCCATTTGTTTTGAAAATTGCTCCTTGTTGTATTTTAATCAAAACACTATATTTATTATATTAAAAGAATTTACAGAACACAACAATTTGTTTAGTAAACAAAAAAATGAGTATTCTCCTTCCTCCCAAATCCATGTAAACATGGCTTTTGCCATGTTTACAACAAACTTAATTTTTCTTAATAATTATGTTTTTATTTATTTATAAAAAGAATTTACGGTTAATTATTATTGATTTTTTTTAAAAATTTTTTTAAAATTTCACTATGAACGAACAGTCAAAATTATATCTTCAAGAGTTTAAATTATATACGGAAGTTGAAAGAAATTTTTCCAAACATACGGTGTGTGCGTACGGTTCTGACATTTTAAGCTTTTTAATATGGCTTAACGACAAAAATATAAAGGATGTTACGTATAATTTAATACGTGAATATTTGTTATACATACAACAGTTTAAATATACCAAGTCAACAACTGCAAGGAAAATAGCATCTTTGAGGACATTTTACAGATTTTTATACAGAGAACGAGTGGTGGAAACAAATCCCGCAGACGGTATTCATGCTCCAAAACGCGGAAAAACTCTTCCTGAATTCCTTACCGAAAATGAAATAGAAAAAATTTTAAATAATATAAAAATTGACACGCCCGCCGGTTATAGAAACAGAACAATATTGGAGCTGCTATATGCAACGGGTATGCGTATTTCGGAATTGAGTAATTTAAATTTTGAAAATCTAAATTTGGATGAAAACGAAATAAAAGTATTCGGAAAAGGCGCAAAGGAACGTATTGTTCTTGTTTCTGACAGAGCAAAAAAATATATGGAGTCCTATCTGAAAAATGTCCGATTCTTAATATGTAAAAATGAAAATACGAGTTTATCAGCGCCTGTTTTTGTTAATAAAACAGGCTACAGGCTTCAGCCTCAAAGTGTGAGACATGCTATTAATGATGTTATGAATAAAATAGAACTTCCCAAACATGTTACACCGCACGTATTTCGGCACAGCTTTGCTACAAAACTTCTGGAAAACGGTGCTGATCTCAGAGTTGTTCAGGAATTGCTTGGTCACAGCAGCATCAGCAATACGCAGATTTATACCCACGTATCCGCAGAAAGATTAAAACAGTCTTATAATATTGCACATCCGCGTGCAAATTAGTTATAATATGTAAAAAGGATGTGAACATGTTTGATTTTATAACTATGGGCAGTGCCACTTTGGATGCTTTTATTGAAACGGATGCCGCTAATATCGTTTCCGTAAGTTCCGTAAATAATAAAAAGGAATTTATGGCCTATCCATACGGTGCAAAAATTGAAATAGATAAATTTGATTTTCAAACGGGCGGCGGAGCTATTAATACAGCTGCAAATTTTGCTTCTTTGGGGTTTAAAACATCTACTGTTATTAAAATTGGTGATGAAATTCAAAGTGAAAAGATAATGAGTTCGTTAAAACACTTTAATATTGATACTTCAAACGTAATAAAAAGCAAAGAATATAAAACCGGATTTTCCATCATCTTGACAAGCTTTCAGGGGGACAGAACCGTTCTGGCTCATAGAGGCGCCAATGCAAAACTTAAATTGGATGATATAAATTTTAAAGCCATAAAAAACTCTAAGTGGTTATATCTTGCTCCTTTGAACGGTGAGTCAACAAAAGTACTTGATAAAGTAGCTCAATTTGCCGAAGAAAACGGAGTTAACCTCGCTATTAATCTCGGTACGAGCAGTATTAAACAAGGAAAAGAAAATCTGTTAAAAACATTGAAAACTGCGGAAATTATTATTCTGAATAAAGACGAAGCTTGTATGCTTACCGGAATTGAAGTACGACCTGATACAAAATCCAAATTATTTTCGGATAAAATTATTCATCCCGACATTATCAAAATGCTGCGTGAATTGAATTTCGGAAAAGGCAGAATTACTATTATTACCGACGGTAAAAACGGTGTGTATGCTTATGATTCAAAAAAATACTATCAGTGCTGTGAATTTCCGGCAAAAGTATTGTCAACATTGGGTGCAGGTGATGCATTTGCATCAACGTTTACCGCATCTTTGATGAAAACTGAAGGCGATATTGAAAAATCATTAAAATATGCATCTGTTGTTGCAGCCTCTGTTGTTGAACATTTCGGGGCCCAAAGCGGTTTTATATCTTTTGATGAAATTAAAGACAGATTAAAAAAATACCCTGATTTTAAAGTTCGCATTTGTTCGGAAGACTAAATATTAGTCTGAGCAACTTTACGGTTGGTATGAGCAAGCGGAATGTTGCGGCATCAGATTAAATATATTCCTGTCTATTTCATTAAAATTGTGAATAATCCCGCTGACACAGGGCAGGGACTTGTATAAATCATCGCTTTCAATTGATGCTATTGCTATAATTTTACCTATACCTGCGCTTTTTGCCGCATTTATTCCCGATATCGCATCTTCTATCACAATACAATCTCGGGGTGGCAAATTTATTTTTTTTGCTGCTATTTCATAAATATCGGGTGCCGGTTTACCTGGTATTTTCCCGTCTGAATATACTATTTTATCTAAATCAAACCATTTTGCCAATTTAAATTCTTTAATATAGAATTCTACATTATCCCATTCAGACATTGTTGCTATTGTTCTTGGAATATTATTTTGTTTTAGATAGTCCAAAAAATCCTCAGCTCCCGGTGCCAGTTTAAGATTTTCTCTGTTTTTCAGACACATTTGACGATAAAGGTTTTCTTTTTCTTTAGCAAGATTTATTACCGTTTCTTTTGACGGCTGTCTGCCTGTCGCATACTTTATAATATCTTCATTCGTTCTGCCAAACATTTTGTTCCGCATTTCTTCATCGGTGAACGAATATCCCCTTAATTTTTTTGAATATATTCTCCAAGCCTCATAATGCATATGAGAATCAAAGAATAAAGTGCCGTTAAAATCAAATATTATGCCTTTCATAAGTAAATATTAACATAAAAAAAGAAGGATATAATATCCTTCTTTTTTTTTACATTCATTATTCTTACGGATTTCTATCAAACATTTGTTTTATTCCGTCAACGGAACTCAATATACCTGTTGCTTCATAAGGCATATAAACAATTTTGTTATTGGCTCCGTTTGTAATGGCTGTCATTGTTTCAAGGTATTTCATAGCAATTAGGTACTGATCAGGCTTTCCTCTATCAGCTAAAGCACCGATAATTCTTGATATAGCTTCTTTTTCGGCATCGGCTTCAATAATACGAGCTTGAGCAACACCTTCAGCTCTTAATATTTCAGCCTGTTTTTCACCTTCCGCTTTATTAATGGCCGCCATTTTTTCACCTTCTGCCGTTAAAATTGCAGACTTTTTTATACCTTCTGCTTCAAGAATTGTGGCACGTCTGTCTTGTTCCGCTTTCTTCTCTTTTTCCATAGCTTGTTGGATTGATGCAGGCGGCACTATGTCTTGCAATTCCACACGATTTACTTTTACTCCCCATTTATCCGTTGCTTTATCTAAAATTTCTCTTAGCTTATCATTTATTATGTCACGTGATACCAATGTTTCATCTAATGCCAATTGACCTACTAAGTTTCTTAAATTGGTTTGTGTAAGCTTTTCTATGGCTTCCGGGAGGTTTTCGATAGAATATATAGCTTTTCTGGCATCTATAATCTGGAAATATAACAGTGCGTTTATACTTATTGTAACGTTATCTTTTGTAATTACATTTTGTCTGGGAAAATCGTATACCGTTTCTCTCAGATCTATTCTCGGAGAATACGCCAATACCGAATATGTCCTTCCGTCTATCGATTTTTGTTTATTAATTTTCAACATTTGTCTGGGCGAATCAAAAAACGGGAGTATAATATGTAAACCCGGAGTCAGAGTCTGCGAATATTTACCTAATCTTTGAATTATAACCGCTTCTTGCTGTTGGACAACAATAAAACTTTTACTTAGTGCAGTTAACACCGCAAATACTAATATAAAAGCAAAACTAACTAAATATACCATTGTATTCTCCTTATATCTTTTCTACATATAATATCAAGCTGTCGTTTTTTATTATTTTTACGTCTGTGCCGGATGGAATTTCACCCACGTCAAATTCCGTTCTTGCTTCCCATCTTTCATCATAGATTGTTACTGCTCCCGATGTCATATTTATCGGCTCTATACTTTTTACTATTTTACCTATGTATTGTGATGCAAAATCCGATTTGGAGTCTTTTTTTAATAATTTTGATAATAATGGTTTTATAAATATTATTGATAATACCGATAAAACGGCAAAAATTATCAATAATATGCTTAAATCTCCCCAAAAGATTGATATAAATGCAGTTATCAATCCGGCTATTGCAAAATTTATGCAAAACATTGACGGGACAAATATTTCAAATAAAATTGCAACAAGTGACACTATCACAAAAATCATCCATAGTTCCATACTCATTACCTCATAAAATTCTGATATATATATTATATTATTTTTTACCTAATAGTAAAGAACATGAGTAAAATTGTCCGAGAAAATTTCGCGATAAGGATTAGATTATAAAGGTTTGATACGTGGGAGTAAATGGATTAAGTAAACCTCATTACCCCAACCCGCTCGTGTCGGCAGCGTTAGGCACGAAATTAATTAATTAGCCTCTGTTTCTTGGGGCTGTGCAAGTTCCTTTAACGTTTCTTCCGCTGCTTTTTTAGCCTTTTCTTTTAAAAACTCTTTTGTTTCTTCTTTGGTCTTCTCCTTATTTTTGAATAGAGATTTTAATTTACTGATATTTTCTTTATTCTCTTCAATTGATGATTTTGTTTCTTCAATAGCAGCTTTTGTTTCTTCCGGTATTAGTTCCGATGCTTTCTCTTTAACTTTCTTTTTTGCCGTTTCTTTTACCTTCTCTTTAACTTCTTCTTTATCCATAGTTGTTAAGTTTTGTAACTCTTCGGGTATTTTGGTATCTTGCGGAATGGATTTTAAATATTCTTGTGCTTGTTCCATATCGCTTGATAAAACGAGCCATTTAAAAGATTTTATAAGAGTTAAAGGCTTTTCAACGTTACCCCTTATTACAACTTGGAATTTTGTTGCGTTTAAATCCGATATTTCTTTTCCCAATGAAGGAATTTGAGCCATTTCTTGTTCGGTAATTACTTCCGTAAACAGGAAGAATAATTTGCCCATTACAAGACTCATACCCGGTGTTGCCTTCATTAAATTTATGGGGTTTAAAAGTGCGACCGGCCCTAATGAATCGGAAACTTGTGATCCTAATCTTCCTCTTAGCTTAATATCTATATTGTTTTTCAATAAATTAAAGTCACCAAATATATATGTTGCCATTATATTTCCGGTTGAATTTATGGGATTTATTTGTACAATACCGTTATTAAAAGTTAAATGTCCTTTTAAGATGTTATAATGGCTGGTATCAAAAGATAATAATGAGTTTAAAACTCCGCCTATTGTTGATTTGAAGAAATCATTTTCTCTGATGTTCTCTGCCATTATTAAGTTTTCAAGCTTTCCGAACGGCCCCAGCTGTCCGTCGTTCATTAAAAAGTCTACTTTACCTTTTAGTGATTTCATCTGCTCTTCATAACTTGTACCTTTTAGCGATATATCGGCATCAAAGTCCATTACACCCGTTAGGGTATCTTTCATATTTGCAGTATCAAGCAGAGTTTGCTCAACATCCAATCCCTTGCCTTCAACATCCGCTTTTATCTCATTTGATAATAAATTCATTGATATATCACCTTTAATTTTACCTTTAAAGGCTGATGTTATTAAGTTATTAATGTAGAATATATTGTTCAATAGGGATATATTCCCTGCAGTATCCGTTAATTTTATATTTCCGCTTTTTATTTGTTTAATTTCAATATTTCCGTTTCTTATGGTTACGGGAATATCTGCCGCCTGAGAATTATTTCCGTTATTGTTTGAACTATTCGGAACATATTTCATTGAGGCTTCCGATACCTTCATTAATTTATCGGCATCAGTTATATTCGATATTAAATTCATATTCTTTATTATGAATTTATCCGATGGATTTAAATCTGCATTTATCAATATATTGTAATCCGAGTCGTTTGCCAGAAGATTTTTTATATTTATATTTAAATTTCTGTCCTCTTCAAATTTAGCTGATATATTTTCCGTTTTAATCATTAATTCGGGAATTGACAGATTTGAAATGCTATATTCACCTCTTATTCTCGGTGATTTTAAATCACCGAATATAAACATTTTTCCGCTCAAATCAAATTTAGATTGCGGGAATATATATATCTTTCCGCTTAAAGCCGCAGGCATTTTAACTTTTATTAAGTTTATATTGGGATTTAGTGTATTTAATTTGGTTATTGTTCCGTCTATTCCTACAACTTCTTCATATTTTGTTATTGTTTCTCCTTCTTTTTCCGGGTTAGGCTCCGTTGTTTTTATGTATACGCCTGTGTCTTTTATCTTCAATCGGTCGCCCTTAAAATCAACAACCGCTTTAAATGAGGTATTTTTATTTAATAAATTATTTATTTCTATCGGCGTGATGTAATTATTTTTGTCTGCTTCCATTTCTGCACTTAGTGTTTGCTTATTTTTATCACCGTTTAAATTCAGCTTGAGCGGTATTATACCTTTTGCATCTATGTACATACCAGCATCGCCCGTTAATTGTTTTAAATCTTTTGTTTTCAAATCTCCGTTCAAATCAAAATTGAATATCGGATTTTTCTGATAATTGTTTATGGCGCCTGATATATTTACGGTAGTGGAATTGTTAATATTTACTTTTGCCGGACTTATAATTATATCTTTTGCGCCTATTTCCGTTTTGAATTTATCGCATTTTATTTCCGTATTATTAACGTACATTTTATAATCCGAGTTATTTATTTCACCCGTAAAGTTTTTAAAATCACTTTTAAATTCTGCCGTCAGTAAATTGTTCAAATAATTAATTTTATTTATTTTATCGGTTAAAGACAGATTATTCAGTGAAATATTTAATTCTGCGGCGGCTTTTTTTAATTCACCTTTTATATCTGCTTTCAAATCAATTTCGCCGGATTGTACGGAATAATTATTGTTTATTTCATTTGTCAAAAACATTGTAAATATCTTTTTTAAAGGCATTTTTTCCATAATGATGTTAATATCGGCAACAGATTTTTCATCAATTGTGCCGTCAATTTTAAAAATAGTTTCGGCAATTTCAACAGAGGTATCCATAAATTTCAATATGCTGTTGTCAAGTGAAATTATTGAGTTAATTTTAGCTAATTGTAATTTCTTTGCGGTATTTTTTATCACGAAGTCTTTAATTGTTATATTTCCGTTTGATTTTAGTTTCTTAAAGTTTGTTTTAATGTTTGTATCCGCTTTAAGGTAACCTTCACCTGTTATAGGATTAAGTTCGTGTTTAATGTGCAGAGAATTCAGCGTTGCTTTGATTAAATTTAAAATATCATTAATTTTTATCTCGTTTGATTGAATGTTTAAATCCATGCCGGGTTTATCTGCATATTTTATAAATCCGTTTATTGACAGCTTTTCTTCTTCGGTTACATGCAAGTTAGTATCAATATTCACTTTGGTTCCGGAGGTTTTTACATGCAAATTACTTTCCGGTAGTTTTGTTCCTGCCAGATTTAATGTGAAATTGTCTATATTTAAATATCCCTTAGAGGTTATGACGTTATTTTTTTGTTTTATTTTTATTTTTGAATCGATATCTGTTTTTAAATCATAGGATTTATACATGGCAACGGGATTTATAAACGGAATTTCAATTCTTTGTGCCTTATCATCTTCTTTATCAAGCTTGCTTTGCTGCGGAATAAATGTATTTATATCTATATTTGCCGTTACGTTTTTTACTTCATTTAAATATAATTCCGCATTTGTTTTTAAGCCTATATTTTTACCGTTAAAGTAACCGAATACAAGTTCTTCGCCTGTTAATTTTAAGAAGTCGTTTGTTTGTAAATCATTTACCGAAACAACGTAGTTATTCAATTTAATTGCGGGTATTACAATTTTTATAAGACTTGGGTCAATTAACGGTTTTTGAGCGGTTTGTATATTTGCTTCTATATTATTTTCTTTTTTATTAAGAATTTCCTCATAAGCTTGAACGGCTTTAAATGCTTTGCCGTCAACTATATCGATATAAACTTTCGGATTATTAATTTCTATTGACGGGATTTTAACCGTCAATAAAATAAGCGAAGGAAGTGCTATTTTAGCTTTGATATTGTCTGATGTTATAACTTCGGAATTATCGGGAAGCATTATTTTTATGTTATCAGCCGTAATTCCCGCTGATAACAGAGGCGTTGTTATCAGCTTGGGGTTTTCAAAGTCTATATTTAAATTCACTTGTTCTTTTGCAAGTTTTTGTATTTCGGGCTTGTATTTATTTAAATCTATTACATTCGGTAAAACAAATAAGAATGCCAAATATGAAATTATTATTATTGAAATTAAAAAAATACCCGTAATTTTTAAAAATTTCTTCATTATTTTCTCCTCAGTCATAATCGGATTAACAATTTTATTATAATTCAAAGGAATAATGAAAATTCCGAATTTTAATTTATGTAAATGTATTGAAAAATAAAAGAATATTGTTTTACTTTTGATATGTTTGTAATAAGATGTTAATTGAATTGTGAATCCGATAGGTTAGATTACATAAAGTAACGACTTAGTCTTATTCAAGATGGGAAAGCAATTCGCGAGGTATAAGAAGAAAATAAAAGGAGAAAAACGATGCCGGTAGCATCAATGATTGAATTATTGGATGCAGGTGTACATTTCGGACACCAAACACAAAGATGGAATCCAAAAATGAAACCGTATATTTACGGAGCAAGAAACGGAATTTATGTTCTTGATTTAAGAAAAACATCAGAAAAATTAGATGAAGCTTATGCTGCAGTCAGAGACTGTGCCGCAAGAGGTAAGAATGTGGTATTTGTAGGTACTAAGAAACAAGCGGTTGATGTAGTTGCTGAAGAAGCTGCAAGAGCAGGCGCTTATTATGTTAACAGAAGATGGCTCGGCGGTATGCTTACTAACTTTGAAACCATCAGAGGAAGAGTTAATAAGTTAAGAGAAATTGAAGAATTCTCTAATTCCGGACAATTGGAAAAACTTCCGAAAAAAGAAATCGCTCAAATGATGAGAAAACTCTCTAAATTAACAAAAACTTTAGGCGGAATTAAAGAAATGAGAGGCATGCCTGATTTGTTAATTGTAATTGACCAGAAAAAAGAAGCTATAGCTATAGCTGAAGCTAATAAATTAAACATTCCGGTTGTTTGCCTGGCTGATACGAATGCTGATCCCGACGGTATAGATTATATTGTTCCGGGTAATGATGATGCGATAAGAGCCATTAAGTTAGTTTGTTCAAAGCTGGCTGATGCCGTTCTTGAAGGTAAACAATTAAGAGAAAATAAAGCTAATCAAATCTCAAAAATTCAGTCAGTAAAGGCTGAAGATGCAGGTGTAACGGAAACGGATGCTCAAGTTTCCGAAAACAATGATGTTAATAGTGAAACTGCAGAAGAAACAGTTTCTGTTGAAGAATAATTGAAAGGATAAAATAATATGACAGTAACAGCTGCTATGGTTAAAGATTTAAGAGAAAAAACCGGCGCAGGTTTTATGGATTCCAAAAAGGCACTTGAACAATGCGGCGGTGATATGGAAAAAGCTATGGAATTCCTTAGACAAAAAGGTATTGCATCGGCAGAAAAGAAACAAAATCGTATTGCTGCTGAAGGTCTTGTTGCTACTTACATTGAAAATGGTGTAGGTTCTATTGTTGAGGTTAACTGTGAAACAGACTTTGTTGCTAAAAATGAAGATTTCAAAAAGTTTGTTAACTGCTTAGCAAAACATATTGCAGAAACAAAACCTGCTGATTTAGATGCTTTAAACTCTTCAGTATGCCCTGATTGCGGTTTAAAAATAGAAGATGCAGTTAAAGATAAAATCGCTACAATCGGTGAAAAAATTAGCATCAGAAGATTTGAAATTCTTGAAGGCAATTTGGCTACTTATGTTCATAACGGGAAAATCGGTGTTTTAATAAACGCATCAGCTCAAGATGAAACGTTATTAAAAGATGTTGCACTTCATATAGCATCTTCCGCTCCGGAATTCGTTTCAAGAAATCAAATTCCTCAAAGTGTTATTGATGAAGAAACAAGAATTGAAATGGGTAAAGAAGATTTGGCTAAGAAACCTGAAAATATAAGAGCTAAAATTGTTGAAGGCAGAGTTAATAAGCTTATGGCTCAAAAATGCCTGCTTGAACAGCCTTTTGTTAAAAACCCCGATGAAACCGTTGAACAACATTTAAACGGTAAACTTCAAATTTTATCATTTGTTCGTTGGACATTAGGTGAAGGTCTTGAAAAAAGACAGGATAATTTTGCCGAAGAAGTTATGAGTCAAATGGTTAAATAACATTTTATTTTTAATCTTTTAAAAAGCGCCTTATCGGCGCTTTTTTTTATGTTATAATCCTTTTATGATTTATTACTTCTTTGCTTTAATTATTTTAATACTTATATATTTTTTGATTGTTTCAAAAATAAAATATAAAAGATTAAAATGTGATGTTAATAAGATATATATAGCGTTAAAGCGTTTGCGATACGGTGATGTTAATGTCAGAGTGGAAAATCTGAACAATAAAGATTTAGAAAATATTGCAAACAGGCTCTTTGAAACAATATTTGACAGAGAAATGATGATTAAAGAGTATCAGTCATATTTGGCAGATAAGAATATTTCATTGGAAGAGATTATAAAACAGGAAAAAGAGTTACGTTTATTCAAAGAGGAATTTGCCGCCACATTAACACATGATATGAAAGTTCCGGTTATTGCGGAATTAAATTCATTAGACTTTTTACTTGAAGGGAGGTTTGGTGATTTAAACTCAAAGCAGGTTGAAGTTTTGAATTTAATGAAAGCTTCCGATACAGAGCTTAAGGAATTAATTGAAAATCTGCTTGAAGTATACAAGTCGGATGATAAAGGTATAGTTTTAAATAAAACTGATAATTCGGTAAAAGAATTTGTTGAAAATTTAACGAAGGAAATGAAACCCAATTCTTTATATACCGAGAACTGTATTGTTTGCGATTTTCCGGCAGATGATATACAATGGAGCTTTGATAAATTTCAGATGAGAAGGGTTTTAAAAAATATTATACAAAATGCGATTACGTACAGTCCAAATAAAACGGATATACGCGTGAGAGTTTGTGTTGAAAATTCAAAATTGGTCTTTTGTGTTGGTAATAAAGGCAAAGGAATTTCCGTTGAAGATATTAATATGGTATTTCAGAAGTATTACACAACACATTCCAAGTTTGAAAAGACAGGATACGGAATCGGGTTATATTTGGCAGGAAAAATCATTGAAGCTCATAAAGGAGAAATAAAGGTTATTTCATCGGATGATAATACGGAGTTTATAATAAAAATACCCGCTTAAATGTTTCCCGTAGAGCTGTTACGATCGTCTTCCATTTGTTTAATATCAATATTTTCATCAGATTGCTGCATGGAAGCATATTTATATGTGGTATTATCTGTATCTATTTCAATATTTACATCAGTATCAATCATTTCTACTTTGTCGGACGGGAATTCTTTTATTTTACCGTCAGCCAGTTTTACGGAAACTTTATTGGTTAATATATTTAATCCGCAAACTCTTCCTACACCGTCTTCGGTCATTACGCCCGAACCGATTGGAACCATTTCTTTCGCCGTTTCAATATAGTTCTTATGTTCATAATTTAAGCAGCACAACAGTCTGCCGCAAGTACCGGATATTTTGCTCGGAGTTATCGGCATACTTTGGTCGTGGGCAAGTTTTATATTTATTGAATCGAATTGACGTTTAAAAGTGCAGCAGCAAAAAGGCCTTCCGCATAACCCGTTTCCGCTGCATAATGATGTTTCATCCCTTACACCTATGTGTTTTAAATCTATTCTTATATGTTTAAATACTTTAGTTAGGTCTTTTAATAAGTGTCTGAAGTCAACACGTTCAGGGGGGGTGTAATAAAACGTTACTTTCTTTCTGTCAAAAGTATAATTACATTGAATTAAGCTCATTACAAGTCCATGCTGCTTAACTAATTCAAGACAATCTTTATATCCTTGTTCCTCAAGCTTTTTGTTTTCTTCTAAAACAGCTTTGTCCTCTTCCGTCATAACTCTAACCATAGGAACGGAAGGCACTTTTTTCTTTATTAAGATGCTTGCCACACCGTTTGGTACAATACAAGCTTGTGCGGCTTCTTCACCTTTTTCTGTTAATACTATTACCATATCCCCTGATTTTACGGTTACATTTTCGGGAATTTCCAGCGGATATTGTTTATTTCTTATAAGTTTTACTATGAACATACTTTTATATTATCATAAATTCTTTGTTCTGTTTAATTGTTAATTTTATTTTTTTATTTGGCAATTTTTAAACGGAAAATTACTTTATATATTAGTAAAGGTTGGTATAACAATTTGAGGTTTTTATGAATCCAAGATTAGTTAAATTTGCGGTTGAACTTCAAAATCCCGCTAAAAAAGATGAAAAAGATCAACAATCTATTAATTTTAAAAACGGCGGAAATAAAAAATTCTTTAATTTTTTAAAGCCTGCGAAAGTAAGTATCCCCGTAAACAGAATTGACTGATTATAACTGAAATAATTCATATTTATCTTTGAGTTTTTTTCTCAGCCGTTTCGTTTGGAGTTGAGCCGTTAATGCTCGCAGATTGCTCATTGCTCTTTCTCTTTCCGCATTAATTATTTTAAAATTCTCCAGCTTTTTTGTCATATTGGCAAACAGATAATCCAATTCTTTGGTTTCCGTGTTAATGTTTCGTGTTTTGCTTGTTAAATTCCCAAAACTTATATATTTTTGAGTCGGCATGATTTTCCCCTGCTCTTCCTATATTTTATTATACATAAAATTTGTTTATTTGACGTACTTTAATTCTGTTGTTGTATACAATTCGCCAAAATAAAACGGAAATTCCCACCAATGTATTTTCCTTTTTATGCTTGTATCTTCCGAATCTGTTATTTCTATTGTTTCAGCCTCTTTATTAATTTTATTTATTACGTAGTAATGATTAGCTTTAAAGAAATGAGTTAAATCCATAAACGTGTTTTTATCATAATATCCGTATGCTTTTGTTTGTGCGATTGTTAAGTTCATTGTTTCTTGTTTATCGGCCAGTTCTTTTAATAATTTTTTCTTATTATACTTTTTTAAATTTATATGTTTGCATTTTAATCCCGTTAATGTGTATATGATATCTTCGGGTGTAATTTGTTTATCGGGATATTTCTGTTCTTTAAATTTTTTAAAAGCACAAACTATGGCTTTTATTCCCGAATCTCCTGAAGTTTTACTCTCTGCAAGCTCTTTTTGCGTAATTATAAATGGAGGATTGTTGTAGAAGGTAACAATATAATTCCCCTCCGGAGTGCTTTGTACCATATCTCTTAAACGTAATTGTCCTAAATATAATTGCGATAAGGCAAATAAGCTTGCCGTTATTATGTTGTCCTGCGGCATGTTATTAGCTATTTTAATATTTTTTGTTCCGTTATAAAATGCTTGTATTTTATTTTCAGGTATGAATATCACATCCGAATAATCGGTATTAATTGCCGTTGCGGTTATTTTATTCTTAAGTTTTCTTAATATTACTTGCTTTGAGGATACGGAATTATTGATTTTATCAATAGGGATATCGGAATTACTGTCAGTTCCGACAGTCAGTTTTCCTCTTTCTTCCAATAAACTTTTTAAATTTTTATCTCTCAAATCAATTGTAAAATTATTTCCCAACAGCAGCTGGCAATTTTCGGGAATAACAGTAATTACATTTTCTCTTAGCAGTTCTTTTGAAGTAAGTTCCGTATAATCATCGGGATATAGAAATTGTTTTTTGTCTAAGCCGCAAAACCTGCTTCCCTCTTTAGAATTTAAGTCTTTTACATACATTTTATTCCCTGTTTTTGTGAGGGATAAGTGTTTGTCTGAGATGCAATCCATCTCATCTGTCGTAAAATCGCAATCACGTGATTTTCCTATTATATATGGCGTGTTATCTTTCATATATGGAAGAAAATCTTCGGGTACTATATAAATATCATCACCAAGTTGTATGTTTGAATTAACGGGAAGTCTATAATTTATACCGGGAATAAGTTCAATAGGTGCATCGGATTTTATGTAAGGTTCGATAATATTTTTTTGTACAATTGTTCCGTATCTTGAATTCAGGTCTTTAACGGTAAGATTACCTGCTTTATCACGGGATAATTTGGCATGTTTTCTTTCAACGTTATAATTTTGGCAGTTTAATTCCTTTGATTCTTTTCCTAAGTATATTTCTTCACCGGGTTTTAATTGTTTAATTTGTTCTTTAAAAACAGGTTCGGATAAATCGATTGAAAAATCGCCGAGATATAAGTTTGCATCTTCGGGAATAATATAGGTTTGTTTGGGTTTTAGTGTTGTATCTTCTTTTATGTATTTGAGATTTTTATTATCAAGTATTCCGCAAAATGACATATTGTAATTTGCTTGAATTAAGCTGCCTTTGATGTTTTCATCCGAATTTTCGGTAGAAATCTGTCCGAGAAAATTTCGCTCAGTTACACATACAGGCTCAATCATCCTCACTCCGTTGCGGTGTTTCGCTTTGTAACGTTCCTTATCGCGAAATTTTTGAGTAGCAGTTTTAAAAGGTGAGCACTTGTACGGCGACGAAGAGCCGGCGGCAAAGTGCGACACCGGATCAGATGGTTTTGAAACGCAGCCATATGACCGATTTTGAAACGATTTAATATGTATATCGGTAGTGTAAAAGCTGTTAATTTTGTTCTTTATTTGTGATATTTTCATACTTTTATAATATTCAAAAAAAAATAAATTTGTTATTACAATTTTGTTCCGCTAAATTATACGTTTTATTAATATTTTCCAATCTAATAAGAAAATCACAAATTAATACAAAATTTACCTTGTGTCCCAATAAATTTAAACTCTTAACATATTGGTT